>JAOIUG010000119.1 GCA_028223395.1 Shewanella sp. | reverse complement strand
ATTGCTCACTATTTCCTGTGAAAATTGTATAAAAGTGTTTAAAATAGCGCGCACAAAAAGAAAAAAATTCCAAGTCACTTCCGTGTCTCAAAGACATGTTCGGACAATTGCAGTAACGCCTAACCGTGGTAGGACTATCCATGACAAAAAGAACTATAACCGTGATCCCAGGTGATGGGATTGGCCCAAGCATTATCGATTCAGCGATTAAAATCCTCGATAAAGCAGGGTGTGATTTTGAGTATGAGTTTGCAGATGCTGGTCTCACCGCACTTGAAAAGCACGGTGAACTATTACCTCAACGTACGTTAGAATTAATAGAAAAGAACGGTATTACCTTAAAAGGGCCATTGACCACTCCTGTTGGTGAAGGCTTTACTTCTATTAATGTCAGCTTGCGTAAACAATTTAGTCTTTATGCTAATGTGCGCCCAGTATTGTCTTTTAAAGGCACTCAAGCACGTTATGATGATATTGACATCATTACAGTGCGTGAAAACACTGAAGGCATGTATTCAGGATTAGGCCAAACGGTATCTGAAGATGGCGCCACGGCTGAGGCAACCAGTATTATCACTCGTCAAGGTGCTGAGAAAATTGCAACGTTTGCTTATGAGCTTGCACGTAAAGAAGGCCGTAAAAAGGTCACGATTGTTCATAAAGCCAATATTATGAAATCAACTTCAGGTTTATTTTTAAAAGTGGCCCGTGAAGTCAGCTTGCGCTACCCTGATATTAACACTGAAGAAATGATCGTTGATGCGACTTGCATGAAACTGGTGATGAATCCAGAGATCTTCGATGTGATCGTGACCACCAACTTGTTTGGCGATATTTTATCTGATCTTTGTGCCGGCCTTGTCGGTGGCTTAGGCATGGCACCTGGTGCAAACATTGGTGGTGATGCCGCTATTTTCGAAGCGGTACACGGCAGCGCACCTGATATTGCAGGTAAAAACCTTGCCAACCCTACTTCTGTTGTTCTGGCTTCTATCCAAATGCTTGAGTTTTTAGGCATGAGCGACAAAGCTGAGCTGATCCGTAACGCAATTACTGCTGTTATTGAAGAAGGCGATCGCACTACGCGCGATCTTGGTGGTACTCATGGTACGACCGATTTCACACAAGCTGTTATTGATCGTCTTTCATAAAACGTCATTATCACAACAAAAAAGGCCGCATAGATTTATGCGGCCTTTTTATTGCGCTGTGTTGACTATTGTCTGCTTGTTACCAAGGCTGAGAAGGCCTGAGGCATAAATGTACTGTGACTTCATCGCGATCATGATAAAGGTGTTTAGCCGCAATGCTAAAGTCGGTCACATCATTTTCTTTTAAAATTTCAGCCATGGTCGCTAATATGGTTGACACCTCTTTATAGCGCGCTTTCATTGGCAACTTTAAATTAAAAATTGCTTCTTTGAACCAACCGTTAATTGCCCATGCTTCAATTAATTCAGCCACTCTTGAGGGCTTTTCAATCATGTCGCACACCAGCCAATGGATATTTTTTCGCGGTGGCTCGAAACGAAAGCCATCAGCCTGATAATGTTTAACTTGACCCGTGTCCATTAATTTTTCATCCATTGGACCGTTATCAACCGCAGCAACAAACATTCCCCTTCTCACAAGTTGATATGTCCAACCTCCGGGACATGCGCCTAAATCTACCGCTTTCATACCACTACTGAGCCGTGTCTCTTGCTCTTCTTTTGGAATAAAATGGATGAACGCTTCATCAAGCTTTAACGTTGAACGACTCGGTGCATCGGCTGCTATTTTTAATCGAGGGATCCCCATAAAGTAAGGGGAGCTGTTATTGGTGAGTGAAAAACCAACATAAGCTTGACCCGGCGCAACAAAGCATACGTGGATGATCGGCCGTTTTGGATTTTCTTTTTCCAGTAAATTCCCAGACTTTCTCAGTGCTTGTCTTAATGGTACGGTAAACTTTCGACAAAAGTTAGATAACTCTTTTGCTTCGTTAGTATCGGGCGTTTCCACTCTTAGTTCACCGGCTTTATGGATCTGGCTTAACGCTTCAACAATCGGTGAAATCCGATCTTGTTCAGGCAATCCCTTTAATAAGGCTTTAGCCGCAAACATTTGCCGTGCAAAAATCAAAGATTCTAAGCTGATCTTCTTTGCCAGTATTTCAGCATCTCCAGCTTGAAAACACTGAAATATGACATAAGCATCATTGGTGTTGGTTTTGACAAAACCACCAATATCAAGCTCTGCTGCACGCACTTGGATCTCTGCTGCACAGTCTTTCTCATAACCAGCACGGCAAAATAAAAATAGGTTTATCATTGGATTTCCTGAAGATAACAAATAAAAATAGCGGCCAACAAAAATGCTGCCCGCTATTTTACACGTTTAACGCCAACTATTGTACACCCGTCTTGTGAGGCGGGCTAAACTCATTCACTCTATTACGCCAGACTGTTGTCGCGATCAGTAGCCACCCCAATAATAAACACACACCGCCAAGCGGTGTCATCAATACCACCCATTTTGTGCCCAGCAACACGTATAAGTAGAGGGAGCCTGAGAAAAGTGCGATCCCTAACATAAAAAGATATCCTGCCCAGTCAAGTAAACGAGATTTAAACCAATGGCCTATAATAGCGACGATCATCAATGCAAATGTGTGATAGAACTGATACTCCACGCCAGTGTTAAACGTCGCTAACATGGGGGCTGACACCTCATGCTTTAACCCGTGCGCGCCAAAAGCGCCTAAACCTACAGCGATAAAGCCACTCAGTGCCGCTAATAATAAAAAACCGCTTCGCATTATGTCTCCTAATGTTCATATATCCGATAAGATATTTAAAATCATAACTTTAATAAAAACTACACCCATAATTACACCAATATTGCATCGTGCTAGTGCTCTTGAATAAACGTTTTTATGTGTGAAACTGCTTGGGCTA
>JAOIUG010000011.1 GCA_028223395.1 Shewanella sp. | reverse complement strand
CTGGCCGTGATGTGCGTTTTGTGACTGACTGGAGCCGCACGGTTGATCAAGTGATGACACCTAAAGATCGCCTTGTGACCGTTGCTGAAGGCACCAAGCTTGATGAAGTACAAACACTGATGCATTCTCACCGCGTTGAGAAAGTCTTGGTTGTTGATGACAACTTTAAGCTTAAAGGTCTTATTACCGTTAAAGATTTCCAAAAAGCTGAGCGTAAGCCTAATGCATGTAAAGATGAACTCGGTCGTTTACGTGTTGGCGCTGCGGTTGGAGCAGGCCCAGGTAATGAAGAGCGCGTTGACGCGCTTGTGCTGGCTGGCGTTGATATCTTACTTATCGATTCCTCTCACGGTCACTCTGAAGGCGTACTGCAACGCATTCGTGATACCCGCGCGAAATACCCTGAACTACAAATTGTAGGCGGCAACGTCGCGACTGCTGAAGGTGCACTGGCACTGGTTGAAGCGGGCGTAAACGCGGTTAAAGTGGGCATTGGTCCTGGTTCTATCTGTACTACGCGTATCGTTACTGGCGTAGGTGTTCCGCAAATTACCGCGGTATCTGACGCCGCCGCCGCAGTGAAGCATCTTAACATTCCTGTGATCGCCGATGGTGGTATTCGTTTCTCTGGTGACTTAGCAAAAGCACTTGCTGCGGGCGCGTCCTGCATCATGGCAGGCTCTATGTTTGCTGGCACTGATGAAGCGCCCGGTGAAACAGAGCTTTATAATGGCCGCGCTTATAAGTCATACCGTGGAATGGGCTCACTTGGCGCTATGACACAAACACAAGGTTCCTCTGATCGTTATTTCCAAAGTGATAACGCCGCAGATAAGCTTGTACCTGAAGGGATTGAAGGTCGCGTGGCTTATAAAGGTAAACTGAAAGAGATCATTCATCAGCACATGGGCGGTTTACGTTCGTGCATGGGTTTAACAGGCTGTGCCACCATTAAAGAGCTTAATGAGAAAGCGGAGTTTGTTAAAATCACCGCAGCAGGCATGGGCGAGTCTCATGTTCACGACGTGAAAATTAGCAAAGAAGCGCCGAACTACAGTTCAGGCTCTTAACGTTTGCTAGGCGACCATGATGGTCGCCTTTTATTTAGCCGTGTGCAGCCTTAACGATTAATCGCGATATAGCACGGCAAGATTTTAGTTAAACAGAAATATAAAAATAAGGTACCCCATGAGCAACATTCATGAACATAAGATCCTCATCCTTGATTTTGGCTCGCAATACACTCAATTGATCGCTCGTCGTATTCGTGAGATCGGTGTTTATTGTGAACTTTGGGCGTGGGATGTTTCCGAGGAGCAAATTCGCGGCTTTGCGCCTAACGGCATTATTTTAGCCGGTGGTCCAGAAAGCGTGACGGCAGATAACTCTCCTCGCGCCCCGGAGTATGTCTTTAACGCCGGCGTACCAGTACTGGGTATTTGCTACGGCATGCAGACGATGTCTGAGCAGCTTGGTGGCAAAGTTATCCAAGGTGTTGGAGAAGGTGAGTTTGGCTATGCACAAGTAGAAGTGCAAACGGAATCTGCACTATTTAAAGCGATTGAAGATGCGCTAAGCGACACAGGTAAGCCTTTACTTGACGTTTGGATGAGCCACGGCGATAAAGTCTCGCAGATCCCTGAAGGTTTTGTGACCGTTGCTAACACTGAGACTTGTCCGTTTGCAGCAATGGCTAACGAAGACAAAAAATTCTACGGCGTTCAATTTCATCCTGAGGTGACTCACACTCGCCAAGGCAAGCGCATGCTTGAGCATTTTGCGCTTGATATTTGTGGTTGTGATGCAAACTGGAAACCCTCTTCAATTATTGAAGATGCGGTCGAGCGTTTAAAGCAACAGATTGGTGACGATGAAGTCATTCTTGGCCTATCGGGTGGTGTTGACTCCTCTGTTGTTGCAATGCTTCTGCACCGCGCAATTGGCGACAAACTGACTTGCGTATTTGTTGACAACGGCCTGCTGCGTTTAAATGAAGCTCAACAAGTGATGGATATGTTTGGCGATCACTTCGGGCTCAACATTATCCACGTTGATGCCGAAAACCGTTTCCTTGATGCGATGGCAGGCGAGGCCGATCCTGAAGCTAAACGTAAGATCATTGGCCATGTTTTTGTTGAGATCTTTGACGAAGAGTCGAAGAAATGCAAAAACGCTAAATGGCTTGCGCAAGGCACTATCTACCCAGACGTGATTGAGTCTGCCGGTAGCGCAACAGGTAAAGCACACGTGATTAAATCACACCATAACGTTGGCGGTTTACCAGATGATATGGAGCTGGGTCTAGTTGAGCCACTGCGTGAACTGTTTAAAGATGAAGTGCGTAAAATTGGATTAGAGCTAGGCCTACCGTATGACATGCTTTACCGCCATCCATTCCCAGGACCGGGTCTTGGTGTGCGTGTGCTTGGCGAAGTGAAAAAAGAATACTGTGACTTACTGCGCTTAGCTGATGCCATTTTCATTGAAGAGCTACACAAAGCAGACCTTTACAATAAAGTGAGCCAAGCATTTACTGTGTTCTTACCTGTTCGCTCTGTGGGCGTGATGGGTGATGGCCGTAAATACGATTGGGTGGTGAGTTTACGTGCGGTAGAGACTATCGACTTTATGACAGCGCATTGGGCTCATCTGCCGTATGATTTCTTAGGGCGTGTATCGAATCGGATCATTAATGAAATTGACGGTATTTCACGGGTTGTTTACGATATCTCAGGTAAGCCACCTGCGACCATCGAGTGGGAATAAACCACGTTAGTGAGCCAGATTGATTGATAAAAAAGGTGCTTCGGCACCTTTTTTATTTTGCTGCACAATTGCTAAAATAGCGCCGATTTAATACCTGTATTTGGAGAGTCGATTGTCAAGTTGCGATAATACCGAGCAAACCGCCGCGCAGCGAGCGCAAGCCAAAGAAGATAACCGTTTTATGAAAATGGCGATGGAGATGGCGGCAAAAGCGGAAGAGAAAGGCGAAGTGCCTGTGGGCGCAGTGTTAGTTAAAAACGGTGAAGTAGTAAGCGCGGGTTTTAACTATAGCATTGGTTTGCATGATCCTAGTGCACACGCTGAAATGCAGTGTATTCGCCAAGCAGGTCAATTACTGGAAAATTACCGCTTACTCGATACGACGCTATATGTCACGTTAGAGCCTTGCGCTATGTGTGCAGGAGCGATTGTACATGCCAGAATTGGTCGATTAGTCTACGGCGCGAATGATGAGAAAACCGGGGCGGCCGGGACTGTGATTGATATTGTGCGCCACCGTGCGTTTAATCATCAAGTTGAGATCACAGCTGGGGTGAGAGAGGAGGCGTGTAGCGAGCAGCTCAGCGCTTTTTTCAGACGTCGACGAAAAGAGAAAAAAGCCGCTAAAGCGTTAGCCAAACAGCAGGCATCAACACAGTGTGATAAGCCTGAGTAGGCGTGAGAACGCTCAAGATGGATTAGGGCTGTTGATCTTTTGAGCTTATTTTTTGTTCGAATTCAATTATTTTAGTACAAGACTTGAGCGATGATACTTAGCTGGCTAAGTGAAAAGCGCGTAACGCACTCTCGTCATAAAAGAATAAAAGCGTAAAAGAATTGAAACCAACCCAAAGGGCCGCGTTTGTTAGCTATTTTTACTGTGTTGTAGACTATTTGTGGAGAATAACTAAGCGGCATAGCTTCCGCCTTGTCAAAATAGTCAATAAACTGCGGCAAAAACAACCGTGAAAGATCAACAGTCCTAGTCAGAAGGTCGAATAAAAACGAAGAATTGCTTTTGTCGATTAAGTGTTTTTAAGTGACGAGATTTTAATTGTGTACGGCGACGAGCCGACATGTTGTTGATGGTTTTTTTACGCATAGTACTCTTCTTTCCTTTAATAGGGTGCCTTTGTAATACCGTCATTTTATCGTTGTTTTATGAAGTTTAAATGAACAACGCAGCATAAGGCTTATTGTGATGACGCTTTTTTTAATACAGCTTTAGGTTTTCCTAAGGTATGAGGCGTTTTCTTTTCGAGCTCAAGTAAAATATTTTGGCTATCCATCCACACTAAAGTGTCATAATAACGGCGAATACTGTCCACATAATGTACCGCTTCTTTCCCGCGAGCATAACCATAGCGCGTCTTTTTATAGTATTTGCGTTGTTGCAGTAGCGGAAGGACTTTTTTCATATCACGCCAAGCGCTGGGATTAAGCCCCATCGATTGAGCGAGCTTTCTGGCATCTTCAACGTGCCCAAAACCAATATTATAAGAGGCAAGGGCGAACCACATTCTTTGGCTTTCAGGAATGGATTTAGGTAAGCGCTTCAGTATTTTGTTGAGGTACTTCGCGCCGCCTCGAATACTCTGATAAGGATCGAGCCTATTTTTAATGCCCACTTGCTTGGCGGTAGGCAAGGTCAGCATCATCAAACCTCTCACTCCGGTTGGTGAGCGCGCATGAGCATTCCAGTGTGACTCTTGATATGCGGTCGCTGCGAGTTTTCGCCAGTCAAGATCACCAGCATATTTTTTAAATGTGGCCTGATATTTTGGAAGTTTACTGTCAATTGCACGGATAAAAGCGCGAGTATCAACATAGTCAAAACGTCTCACGTGACCAAAATACTTCTCCGTCAAATGAGCCAAGGTGCCGCTGCGCTTTTCAATATGCCAAAAAGCCAATAATTGACTCATTAGCTGATCACTATTATTGAGCGGTAACAACCACACCACAGATTGCTTTGGTTTTAAGACTGGGCCGGCTCGTAACTCAGGCATAAAACGGCGGTTAATATCTAAGCTAGTGGAATTAACCACGGTATAATGCAAGTCGCCGCGATCGACCATCGCGAGTAATTCTTCAGCATCTTTGTCTGTTTCTTCAGACCATACCAGCTTGGGGTGTGTTTTTTTGAGCGCGCTTAATGTCTCTACAAAAGCGGAATGACTGACCACCGTAATCGCGCCGGCCAGGTTATTCATGTTTCTGGGGGCTGGGGTGCCTTTTTTATACACTAATACTTGATCAACACGATAAAGAGGCGGTCCAAGTCTAAATTGAGCACGTCTTGATAAAGTATCTGTTAAGCCTGCAGCAATAATGTCAATTTTTCCGCTGTCTAAAGCTTGGTATAGCTGATCAATGTTAGCGAACGTGTGCATGTTGAGTTTAAGATTAATATTTTTGGCAAACTTTTCAGCCATTTCATAATCATACCCGGTGTCTCCTTGCTCACTGCTGAAGTAGATCTGTGAACCGAACAAGGTCCCGACTGAGAGCTCTTTTTTTTCTTTAACAGTCACTTGTTCTGCTTCCACGCTTGCTTTCTGACAAGCTGTCAGTAAGAGGACGCAATAGCATATCAAGTAAATGTTTTTGAGCATAAGAAAGATAGATAGCGCTTAAATTTTAAGGAGATAGTCTTGATGATACCACATTTTATAATGGTATATAAAAAGTAAATATTTGTTGATTTGTATCAACAGCTATGTGAAATAAATAAACCTTTGAGCGAATAAGCGATTCAGTGCAGCGATAAAAAAGAGTACTTTTTTCTGTGCGGGAAACACTGTTTTGTATAGCGACTGCTAATGATTTGTGACAAACATTTCCCTATAATAGCGGCCAGATCTGACCCTGCAATTATAATTAATAAGGTGAAAAGACGTGATGGAGATCATCCGCGGAGCCCCTGCACTTTCGGCGTTTAGAGTACAGAAGCTGATGGAAGCTTGTGAGTCGGCAGCACTACCTGTGCGCCAAATCTATGCCGAGTTTATCCACTTAGCTGATTTGAAAGAATCGCTAGCAGAAAATGAAAGTCAACAGCTTGAAAAAATCTTAACCTACGGCCCAGCTATTGAAGCGCATCAGCCTGAAGGTCAGCTCCATTTTGTCACGCCCCGTCCCGGTACTATTTCTCCTTGGTCTTCTAAAGCCACCGATATCGCCCACAACTGTGGTCTTGATAAAGTCGTGCGCTTAGAGCGTGGTATTGCCTACTACGTTATTGCTGATGAGTTAACTGCTGCGCAAACCAAGTCGCTACTGGAACTATTACATGACCGCATGGTTGAAGTGGTTGTTAATGACTTCAATGCGGCCGATGTACTGTTTGCTCGCACTGAACCTGCAAAGTTTAAAAGCGTCGATATTCTAGGGCAAGGGCGCAGTGCGCTTGAGCAAGCCAATACCAGCTTAGGGCTCGCACTTGCTGAAGATGAGATTGACTATTTAGTTGAGAACTTCAAGAAGCTAGAGCGTAATCCAAATGATGTGGAGTTAATGATGTTTGCTCAAGCAAACTCTGAGCACTGTCGTCATAAGATCTTTAACGCTGATTGGACAATCGATGGCGAGGTTCAGCCAAAGTCATTGTTCAAAATGATTAAGAACACGTTTGAAACCACCCCTGAAAACGTGCTTTCTGCTTACAAAGATAACGCCGCAGTCATGACAGGTTCTACTGCAGGTCGATTCTTCCCGAAACAAGATGGTGTATATGGCTACCACACTGAGCCCATGCATATCTTGATGAAAGTAGAAACCCATAACCACCCAACTGCCATTAGCCCATATCCAGGTGCAGCAACCGGCAGTGGTGGCGAAATTCGTGATGAAGGTGCAACCGGGCGAGGCTCTAAGCCTAAAGCAGGTTTGACAGGCTTTAGCGTGTCAAACCTTAAAATTCCTGGCTTTGTTCAGCCATGGGAAGCGGATTACGGTAAACCAGATCGCATCGTGACAGCACTGGATATTATGACTGAAGGCCCACTGGGTGGCGCTGCATTTAACAATGAGTTCGGTCGTCCAGCGCTTGTGGGTTACTTCCGGACTTACGAGCAGGAAGTCAATAGCCATAATGGTGTTGAGGTGCGTGGTTATCACAAACCTATTATGCTTGCCGGTGGTTTAGGTAACATTCGCGAAGAGCATGTTCAAAAAGGCGAGATCACAGTGGGTGCCAAATTGGTTGTACTTGGTGGCCCAGCAATGAATATCGGCCTTGGTGGCGGCGCGGCGTCTTCGATGACATCTGGTCAATCAAGCGAAGATTTAGACTTTGCGTCTGTACAGCGTGAAAACCCAGAGATGGAGCGTCGCTGTCAGGAAGTTATCGACCGTTGTTGGCAGATGGGTGACGCAAACCCAATCCAGTTTATCCACGATGTCGGTGCAGGCGGTTTGTCGAATGCTTTCCCGGAGTTGGTGGATGATGGTGGACGTGGCGGTAACTTTGAGCTGCGTAAAGTGCCTTCTGATGAGCCAGGTATGAGCCCATTAGAGATCTGGTGTAATGAATCGCAAGAGCGTTATGTGATGTCGATTGCGCCAGAAAATATTGAGCTATTTACTCAAATTTGTCAGCGTGAACGCGCACCATTTGCCGTGGTCGGTATCGCAACCGAAGAGCGTGAGCTAATCCTTAGCGATGAACACTTCGAAAACCACCCCATTGAGCTTCCGCTAGAGGTGCTATTAGGTAAAGCGCCTAAGATGAGCCGAGACGTTGTGAGTGCAAAAGCGAACTCAAGCGCACTGGATCAAAGTGGCATTGCAGTGAAAGACGCGGCGCATCGCTTACTTCGCTTACCCACCATTGCTGAAAAGACCTTCCTTATTACGATTGGTGATAGAACCGTTACCGGCCTTGTTAACCGCGATCAGATGGTTGGCCCTTGGCAGGTACCTGTTGCCGATTGTGCGGTAACCGCTGCAAGTTACGATTCATATGTCGGTGAAGCGATGTCGATAGGTGAGCGTACACCGCTGGCACTACTCGATTTTGGCGCATCTGCACGTATGGCAGTTGCTGAGTCAATTTTAAATATCGCCGGTACGGATATCGGTTCATTCAAGCGTATTAAGCTTTCTGCTAACTGGATGTCGCCTGCAGGTCACCCTGGTGAAGATGCGGGTCTTTATGAAGCTGTCAAAGCGATTGGCGAAGAGCTTTGTCCTGATCTGTCGCTAACGATCCCCGTCGGTAAAGACTCGATGTCGATGAAGACGGCCTGGGAAGATAATGGCGTGCAAAAAGCTGTGACCTCACCTATGTCGCTAGTGATCACCGCTTTTGGTGTGGTGCAAGATGTTCGCAATACAGTAACGCCAGAGCTGCGCACTGATAAAGGTGACACTGAGCTGTTGCTGCTTGACTTAGGTCTTGGCAAAAATCGCTTAGGCGGCTCTTGTCTGGCACAGGTATACAGTGAGCTGGGTGATATTGCTCCAGATCTTGATAACTCTGCAACGCTTAAAGGCTTCTTTGAAGTGATCCAGCCATTAGTGGCTGATAAATCAATTATTGCCTATCACGATAGAAGTGACGGCGGTTTATATACCACGTTAGTTGAAATGGCATTTGCTGGGCACACGGGGCTAAATATTGATTTGAGTGCATTAACAGGCACTGATGTTGAGCGTTTGTTTAACGAAGAACTGGGCGCTGTGATCCAAGTTCGTCGTGAAGACTCTGCGGCCATTAGCGCGAAGTTTAATGCGGCTGGTGTGCCTTGTCATAACGTGGCAACGCTCAACGATGCAGATCAAATTGCTATCTTTGATGGCGAGCGTGAAGTGTTAACACAAACACGTACTTCATTGCGTACTATTTGGGCTGAAACGACCTACCGCATGCAGTCACTGCGTGATAATCCTGAGTGTGCTAAAGAGGAACATGCGCTTAAGCAAGACGCTAATGACTTAGGCCTTACCGTTGATTTGAGCTTTGATCCAAGTGAAGACGTTGCTGCGCCCTTTATCTTAAAAGGCGTGGCACCTAAGATGGCTATTTTGCGTGAGCAAGGGGTTAACTCTCATATCGAAATGGCGGCAGCATTTGACCGTGCAGGCTTTGAGTCTAAAGATGTGCACATGAGTGATATTCTCAGTGGACGCATTAGCTTAGAAGAGTTCCAAGGTCTAGTGGCTTGTGGTGGCTTCTCATACGGTGACGTACTGGGCGCGGGGGAAGGTTGGGCGAAGTCCATCTTATTTAATGCGCGTGCTCGTGAGCAGTTTAGCCAGTTCTTTGAACGCGATGATAGCTTCTCGTTAGGTGTGTGTAATGGTTGTCAGATGCTGTCTAATTTAAAAGACATCATTCCTGGCACTGATCTGTGGCCACACTTTGTCCGTAACCGCTCTGAGCGTTTTGAAGCACGCTTTAGCTTGGTTGAAGTACAAAAGAGTCCATCGTTATTCTTCCAAGGTATGGAAGGCTCGCGTATGCCAATTGCTGTTTCCCATGGCGAAGGCCGTGCTGAGTTTGCATCTGCTGAAGCACTCGCCGCTGCTGAAGCGTCAGGGACTGTAGCACTGCGTTATGTTGACGGAAATGGTCAAATTGCGACTCAGTACCCACAAAACCCTAACGGTTCACCCAATGCGATCACCGCATTGAGTTCGACCGATGGTCGTGTAACGATCATGATGCCGCACCCAGAGCGTGTATTTAGAACGGTTGCTAACTCATGGCACCCTGATTCATGGGGTGAAGACAGCCCATGGATGAGAATGTTCCGTAATGTTAGAAAATCAATTGGTTAATTAGTTTACGAGCTCGTACGCTGATCCAATGCCTTAAAACCTCTACACATTGTTAGAGGTTTTTTTTGCTTTGGGCTACCTGTAACTACACGAGTTACTTGGTTAAGTGACGGTTAAAGTCGCTTTTTTGCCGCGAATGTGAAATGTAAAGCTGAGATCAGAAACTGCAGAGATGAAAAAGCCACGCTTAATTATTAAGCGTGGCTTTCTTATTCATAATCATAAAACTGAAATGCTCGATCTAACTTATCAGACCGACATTAACGGGCTTGTGAGCTATAAAGTTCAACAAAAACACGTTGGTAGTTGTTAAATAGACGTTCAAAAAGTTTTTTCATGCTGGTAACTCTACATTTGATAGATGATGTTAGCGGAGTCGGTCTTTCGGGCTACAACACCGAGTTGACTCAACCATCCCCTTAACGACGCGCTCATTCTAGGTGAGAGGTGTTTTTTTATCAAACGAGAAAAAATGTATTCAGGCATTATTTTTTTTAATGAATGTAAAGGTTTTTTCTTTGTGTTTTTATTGCTATTCTATTTATCTTGTTGAATTTTAAGGTTTTTGGTATGTGGTTAATGATTTGACGGATTAAATATACTGACTCTTTTTTGATGGTTATTTGTTAAATGTTGCTTTAGGGCCAATGCTCTCGACTATCCTGATAAATTTTAAGTTTTCTGACTCTTTTATTCTATACACCTATAAACCATCCGTGTCAATAGCTAAGTGGGTTGAACTGTGTGCTTGTACTCAAAATTTGTTGAAAGAATATGCTTTGATTGATTTGAATCAATTCAAAATGGTATAAACACTGAAGTTAGATAAGGCTTGCGTTATAGCAAGTGATTGATATTTTTCTTGTTATAAAGATGTGCTTCAAACTAAAGTATCAGGACTATAATGAGTATTTAGGGAAATGTATTATCTGCACGTGCAGGCCTAATCATCAGGCAGATAGTATTAGTTGAACGGTATAAATAGCGGCTCCATTGTTTTGTCTGTGTTTGGGCGAAAGGAGAAGCAACATTGACTTCTCTATTCCTGCATTAAACAGGTAATTGTTAATAGGGAATGAATAATGAGATGGATCACCTAAGGAGTTACCCATGATTTTAGAAGAGGTTGTTGAGCTGTCACGCTTTCAGTTTGCGATGACCGCAATGTATCACTTCCTATTTGTGCCTTTGACCTTGGGGTTAGCATTCTTGCTAGCCATCATGGAATCACTGTATGTGATGACTGATAAACAGATCTATAAAGATATGACCAAGTTCTGGGGTAAACTATTTGGTATTAATTTTGCGCTTGGTGTTGCCACCGGCTTGGCAATGGAATTCCAGTTCGGCACCAACTGGTCTTATTACTCGCATTATGTCGGTGATATTTTTGGCGCGCCATTAGCGATTGAAGGATTAATGGCTTTCTTCCTTGAATCGACGCTTGTCGGCATGTTCTTCTTTGGGTGGGATCGTTTCAGTAAACGTCAACATTTAGCGGTGACTTGGTTAGTTGCACTTGGCTCTAATATGTCAGCGCTTTGGATCTTAATAGCGAATGGTTGGATGCAAAACCCTGTTGGGTCGGTCTTTAACTATGAAACCATGCGGATGGAAATGACCAGTTTTGCTGACGTAGTTTTCAATCCTGTAGCACAGGTGAAATTTGTTCACACCGTCGCATCAGGCTATGTGGCCGGCGCGATGTTTGTCTTAGCGATCAGTGCGTATTATATCTTGAAAAAACGCGATTTACCTTTTGCTAGACGCTCTTTTGCTATTGCAGCAAGCTTTGGTATGGCCTCTATCCTTTCAGTGATCGTGCTGGGTGATGAGTCAGGCTACAAGGTCGGTGAAGTGCAGCGAGTTAAACTCGCAGCCATTGAAGCTGAGTGGCACACAGAGCCAGCGCCAGCAGCATTTACAGCGATAGGTTTCCCTAATCAAGAAACACAACACACAGATTACGCTGTTAAAATTCCTTATGCGATGGGGATCATTGCAACACGTTCACTTGATGAGCAAGTCACCGGGATCACCGATCTTATCGCAAATCATGAAGTGCGGATCCGCAATGGCATGGTGGCCTACGGCTTACTTGAGCAGTTGCGTGCAGGTAATGAAACCCCCGAAATTAGAGCTGCATTTGAAAAATCGAAAGTGGATCTTGGCTATGGTTTGCTACTGAAGCGTTACACCGACAAAGTGGTTGATGCAACAGATGAGCAAATTAAGGCTGCTGCGGATGACTCAATACCAAATGTCGCGCCCATGTTCTGGTCTTTTAGGGTGATGGTGGGAGCGGGGATTGTGATGTTATTCGTGTTTGCTGCTGCATTTTGGCAAAGTACACGGCATCAAATGGAAGAAAAACCGTGGATCCTTAAAGCCGCGTTATATAGCTTACCTTTACCTTGGATAGCCATTGAATGTGGTTGGTTTGTATCTGAATATGGTCGTCAACCGTGGACGATTTCGGAAGTACTACCGACGTTTATGTCAGCATCTAATTTGTCAGTTAATGACTTATTATTCAGTATTATTTCGATTACCACCTTTTATTCAATCTTACTTGTGATTGAGCTTTATCTAATGATTAAGTTTGCTCGTAAAGGACCAAGTAGTTTGAAGACGGGTCGTTATCACTTTGAAAAGCTTGACGCCTAAGCTGGGGATCTGATTTATGTTTGATTATGAAATATTAAGGCTCATCTGGTGGGTGTTGATAGGTGTATTGTTTATCGGCTTTTCTGTCACTGACGGTTTCGATATGGGCGTTGGTGCATTACTGCCGATTATAGGCAAAGACGATACTGAAAGACGCATTATGATCAACACCATCGCGCCACACTGGGACGGAAACCAGGTGTGGTTAATTACTGCTGGTGGAGCCTTGTTTGCGGCATGGCCAATGGTATATGGTGTTGCTTTTTCAGGGTTTTACATCGCAATGATGTTAGTCTTATTTGCGTTGTTTTTAAGGCCTGTAGGTTTTGATTACCGATCTAAAATCGAAGATCCAAGATGGCGGAAATCATGGGATTGGGCATTATTTATTGGTGGCTTTGTGCCACCGCTCATCATCGGTGTTGCTTTTGGTAATTTATTACAAGGGGTTCCTTTTAGTTTTGATGAGTATTTACGCGCCACGTATCATGGCAGCTTCTTTGGCTTGTTGAATCCGTTTGGGTTATTAGCTGGGTTAGTCTGTGTGAGTATGTTCATGTTGCAAGGGTCGACATGGTTACAAATGAAGACCGAAGGCGAGCTACGTGTTCGCGCGGCTAAGATGTCACAATTACTGTCAGTGTTATTGTTGGTCTTCTTTGGCGCTGCGGGGGCATGGCTTGTCAATGGTATTGATGGTTATGTGATCACCTCTACTATCGACACCGCTGGTTTATCTGATCCAAGCTTAAAGACTGTAGCCGTAGAAGCTGGGGCATGGCTTGCAAACTACGATAAGTACCCAATCACTATGCTATTTCCGGTACTTGGACTATTAATGCCTCTCTTGGTGTTGCTATCGAGCCGTATGAACCGTTCTGGTTTTGCGTTCTTTTTCAGCTCGATCGGTATCGCATCGATTATTTTAACGTGCGGAGCAGCGATGTTCCCTTTCATCATGCCATCATCACTTGAGCCAAATGTGAGTTTGACGATGTGGGATGCAACGGCCAGCGAAACATCATTGAGAGTCATGACATGGGCTGCGATGATATTTATACCGATTGTTTTAAGCTATACAACTTGGACTTACTTGAAGATGTTTGGTCGTTTATCACGACAACATATTGAAAGTAATAACACTACACTTTATTAATTAGGAGCCTAAATATGTGGTATTTTACTTGGATTTTAGGTGTGTTGCTCGCGTGTTCCTTCGGCATTATCAACGCGTTATGGTTGGAAAACACCGATAACATGGACAATAAGAGCCAAGATAGCCATTAGCGACAATGGATCTTCAAAGTTGAAAGCCTCGTATTAACGAGGCTTTTTTATGACCAAAATAAACCAATCAGTCATATGGATAGTGAGAGTGTAACAGCGGATAAGAAAAGACGACGGAGATCGATGCTTAAACGTGGGTTTACAGTGTGATGACACTGTAAACCCTAGATATTATCTGATCTGTAAAATCGATTGTTGCAAGGTGTTGTTCACCTCTAATGTACGAGAGTTAGCTTGGAAGTTACGCTGCGCTGAGATCAAGTCGACCAGCTCTGTGGTTAAATCTACGTTTGATTGCTCAAGTGCAGAAGATCGTATGCTACCGAAAGTGCCACCATTGGCCTCACCTGCGAGTGCGGGGCCTGAGTCGAGACTGGCTTTCCATGACGTATTACCGGCTTGAGACAAACCTTGCTCATTAGCAAAACGCACCAAGGCGACGCGTGCAAGCGGTACTGTAGAGCCATTGCTGTAGCTGGCATTAATTAGCCCGTCAGCACCGACTTCTACGTTGGTGAGTCTACCCACCGTTGTCCCATCTTGTGTCAGTTCGGTGACCTCAAAAGGAGAGGCATACTGAGTCGGATTGTTAAAACTCAGTGTTAATGCCTGTGAACCGTCAGAGCCTGGGCCGAGCACATTAGCTCCACCGACTCCTAATGCTTCTGTTTTAATGGTGGCAGGATTACTGCCAGTATAAGCGCCAATATCATTGAAAGAGACTACCGCACCTTTCCAACCGCCGTCTGTTTGAGCTGCAGCAGTGCCATCGGCATCACCATTACCGCTAGCATCGACTTTATACTCACCTGCTGTGGGCTCGACATCGACTTGTTCGCCATCGACCGCGTAAAATACCACCCAGTTACTTTCATTGGTGTGTGCAGCGTTAGGAGGGCGAACATAATAGGTGGTTAGAACATGTGGTTCACCCAATGAGTCATAGATCACCACTGGCGTAGATTCATTAAAGGTATCTGGATCCTCTGGATTAAATTTTGCAGGATCGAGTGTTTCATCCCCAGAATTTAGATTCATTTGAATATCAACGCCTTCAGTTTTGATTGGACTGCCTGCAGTGTCAGGGATCTTGACAGGTTGCGCAGTTGTTAGGCTCACTGAAGAGGAGTTTCCATCTTTATCAACTGGAAAGGTTTGTAAGAAGTTACCTGCAGAGTCAACAATGTAGTTGTTAGCATCAAATTTGAAAGCGCCTGCACGAGTAAAAGAATGATCTTGCGAGCCCACCTCTGATGAAGTAACAAAAAAGCCACTACCATTGATGGCCATATCTAATGAGTTACTGGTAAATTGCAAGCTACCTTGTTGGAATTGTTGTGCAACTTGTCCAGTCGCGACCCCACCTCCGACCGTTGTTTTACTGTTTGCAAAAATAGAGCTGGCGTAAACATCAGCAAACTCTGCACGTGACTCTTTAAAGCCCGTGGTATTCACGTTAGCAATGTTGTTAGCTGTGGTATTCAAATCTTTTTGAGCAGCCGATATACCGCTTAACGCAATATTAAATGACATAATTCACCTCAATCCTTGTTTAATTCATTTTCAGTGAGGCTGTAGCCTCTGCGAACCATCTTGTTGCAGCTTAGTTTTCAGACACTGCGAGTACATCACTAATTTTTATTCCGCCGAGTCCACGTAAGTTCAAAATAGCCCCTGTGGCGGCGGTACCCAGCGAGACACTGGTGACGTGGGCGTAAGTTGAAACGGGAAGCTCTTCACTTTTACCGTCAACTTTACCAGAGACTTTAATGCTGTAATTTCCTTCTGCTACAGGTTCGCCTTCTTGATTGGTGCCATCCCAAACAATGTCGACGTTGCCGCCGGCGCTACCGTCAACAGCAAAAGTTGAGATCAACTGCCCAGACTCATCTTCTACACGCACGGTGAGATCATCAATAGCTTCAGGTGTACTCACAATGGCTTTTATGTTTGGTGCTTCGGCTGATATATAACCCGTATCAGATGGAATAAGTACTTTTTGTCCTACAAGACCAGATGCTTGCAGAGCTTGGCTTGAGCTGGTCAATGCATTGAGATTGACAATTTCTTCATTGAGCTTACTGATCCCATCGACGGTAGAAAATGACGCCATTTGCTGGATCATCTGATCATTTTCAACAGGTTTAAAAGGATCTTGCATAGACAGCTGCTGACTTAATAGCGAGAAAAAGTCTTCTTGAGAAAGCTCTTGATTATTGGACTCCGGCAGCGTGCTATCGCTCGGCAAGCGCAAGTTATCGAGAAACGGGTTTCCGGTTGAAGACGTTTGCCCAGTTGATGTCAGATCCTGACTTGCTGCTTGCGGCGTAACAGCCCCAGCCTGTTGTGGCTGAGCTGCTACTGACAGCGTGTTATTGAGCGGGTTAATGGTGCTCAAAATTTACCTCCAACATTCACAGGGCTACTTACCCATTCGCAGGGTTTGTTGCAGCATAGACTTTGCTGCATCAGTAACTTGTACATTCATTTGATAAGATCGAGAAGCTGAGATCATATTGGCCATTTCCTCCATCACATTCACATTAGGCTTGTAAATAAACCCCTCAGTATCCGCCATCGGATGGCCGGGAGAAAATTCTTTATTCAAGGGCAGATCGCTCTCTACAATGCCTTTAACGGCAACCGAGTGAGAGGCACTTTGATGCTGCTGTGCTTTACTCATTTCAGCTTCAAAAATAGGGTGCCTTGCACGGTAAGTCTCATCAACACTGCTCGAGACTGAATCGGCATTTGCAATATTACTGGCAGTGGTATTTAGCCTCACAGACTGCGCCGACATACCTGAACCTGCAACATCAAAAATATTAAATAAACTCATGATTAATCGCCTCTAATCGCCTTTTTCATGCCTGAAAATTTACTCTCCAAAAAACCAAGTGACATTTGGTATTCCAGTGCGTTTTGCATAAATGTAGATTGCTCTTGCTGCATATCAACCGTATTGCCATCACCGGTATCTGGTTGATTGGGCACGCGATAGGCCACATTTTGTTGGGTTAGCGCAGTAAGATCGAAATGTTGACTATCACTTTTAGCCATAGTTAAACCGGACTGGCGTGATTGGGCTGATTGCATGGCTTTCGCAAAATCGACATCGCGAGCTTTATAATTTGGCGTATCAGCATTCGCAATATTGGAAGATAGCACCTCTGCACGTTGAGCGCGTACGCCCAAAGTGTGTTGATGAATGCCTAATGCTTTGTCAAAACTAATCGCCATAAAATTGTCTCCTCAGCTTGTTATACAAACTAAAGCAATTGTTATGCCAAAACTTTAAAGTTTATTTGAAAGTGTATGATCAGAGGGGCGCGAGAAGAGAGCTTGTTATAGGTGCCAAAATGACGTTGATTGCAGTAATAACACCTATAGCGGGATTTAATGACGTTTCTGGTAGTAGATCCCTGGATTACAGCGGATCATGTTAAATTCATCAGATAAGCCTGCAATAGACTCAGACGCACCAAGGAAAAGAATCCCATTAGGGTTGAGCGCGGCAGAAAATTGCCGCATGATTTTTTGCTTTGCCTCTGTAGAAAAATAGATCAAGACATTACGACAAAAAATAATGTCGAACTTACCCAATAATGTGTAATTTTCCAGCAGATTATGAGCCCTAAAGTTGACCATTTTTTTGACGTTTTGCTTAACCACCATATTACCGGAGGGCAGGGGATCGAAAAATTGACGCTTGCGTTCATCGGATAAACCGCGCGCGAGCGCAAGGTGATCATATTCAGCTGTTTTACAGCGCTCTAACATCGAAGGAGATAAATCCGTGGCAAGGATACTGGCGCCAGCAGGTAAACAGCCTGGACGACGCTGTTGAGCTTCTAAGATAGTCATCGCTAACGAGTAAGGCTCTTGCCCCGATGAACAAGCAGCGGACCAGATCTTTAGAGGACGTGCAAGGCGTTGGTGGGCCGGTAATAGTGTATTTGCTAATAATTCAAACGGGTAGTTGTCACGAAACCATAAAGTCTCATTGGTCGTCATTGCATCAATGACTTCAGTACGAAGCTGCCGCTCTGTGGGTAACATGGAGCGTTGGACGACAGCAGATAAAGAAGGCAGGTGGTATTTTCCCATCAGCGGGGCCAAGCGGCTGCGAACGAGGTACAGTTTATTGTCACCCAGCACAATACCGCTATGTTGCTCTAGAAATAACCTGAACTGATGATACTCGTTTTCAGCAAGCGATTTATTCGGCACGCTAATATCCTACATATCTAAAAATAGGCGGAACATATACCCGCCTAACAACAGCCGGAGGTTATACATTAGCGCTCAAGAAAACACAAGTAAGACTTACCTGACTCAAGCGAATGTATGGTGTTGCCGATGTGGCCACTATAAACTTAAATGTTTGTTTACAGAGGCGGCCAACTCATCGGGATTAAATTTGGCGATAAAGTCATTGGCACCGACTTTCTCAACCATGGCTTGGTTAAAGACGCCACTTAAGGACGTGTGTAGTACCACTTTAATATTCCTTAATTTAGGATCATCACGAATTTCAGCGGTTAACGTATAACCATCCATTTCTGGCATTTCGATATCAGAAATAATCAAAGGGATCTCGGTTGAAACATCATCGAGATCTGCTGCCACTGCACGTAATTTAGTTAGTGCCTCATTACCATCTTTAGCAGTGTCAATCTTCAAGTTCAGCGACGTTAACGAGCGGATAATTTGCTTACGGGCGACAGATGAGTCATCAATGACCATGATATGGTGATGTTGCGCTCTATCGATTGTTAGCTTTTTGTCCAGCTCCTGACTAATGTTGGTATTGACGGGTGAGATCTCATCGAGAATTTTTTCGACGTCTAAAATCTCAACCAGCTCGTTGTCAATTTCGGTCACCGCCGTTAAGTAAGAGCCCTTACCAGAGCCTTGCGGTGGCGGCATAATGGCTTCCCAATTCATATTGATGATACGTTCAACAGAGCTGACCAAAAAACCTTGTATGCTACGGTTGTATTCAGAAATAATAATAAAACTGCTACTTAAGTCTTCGATAGGGCGACCGCCTGTTGCGGCGCTGAGATCTATGACGGAAATGGTCATGCCACGCACATGTGCAATGCCCCGTACGCTCGAATTTAAACGTGGTAATGATGTTAACGGCGGGCATTGCAACACCTCTTTTACCTTAAACACGTTAATGCCAAACCGTTGATGCCCATTAAGTTTAAACAACAATAACTCGAGTCGGTTTTGACCAACTAATTGTGTTCGCTTATTTACTGATTCAAGAATATTGGACATGAAAGTTAGCCTTGTACTTATTTTATCGATGTCATGTTAACAATGACCATTGTTTTTCTAAACGGTAGCAACGACTGTCACAACGAGTCCATTGGTTCTATGCTCAAACCTAGGCACGCTAATTGCTTATAACTGTTATTACAGGGTCGTGTCATCGTTATCGTCAATTTTATGACGCAATAATGCGGTAACGAGATAACGGCTGAAATACGACAAATCACAGTAATTAGGTGTATTCTAGCGAATCAAGCAAATGTATTCATTATGAAAATCAATTTTGGACTGTTCTTTATAGCTTTCTTTTTTACCCCTGCTGCTAACGCCAGCACGAGTGATGTTGCTACTGTACCTTCTATATCGACCATTTCACGTTTAGCTGTAGCCGCGATTAAAGAAAAAGTCGCCGCGCCTGATAACACTCAGGTCAACATCATGCCACAGCGCCTTGATAGCCGAATTAATCGGCCGCGTTGTTTTAGTCCTGTTCGGGTTGAAATCGCGACTCAGCGTGCGATTAAGCGTAATAATACCGTCAAGGTGAGCTGCACGAGTCCAGATCTCGATTACCCATGGCAAATTTTTATCTCGGTTAAAGTCGACATTCTTTACCCAGTGGTGGTCGCAACAGCAATATTAGGCCCAGATGATCTCCTATCTGACAGTAACATTGGTATTGAATATGTTGAGCAAAGTATCTTGCGCGGCCAGCAGTTTGATCAAGTAAGTCAGATCATAGGTGCACGACTAAAACGGCGGGTGGCTGCCAAACACCCTATTTTTAATCAACATATTTGTATGATCTGTAAAGGGGATCCAGTGTCAATCATTGCTCGCTCTGGTAGCTTTCATATAAAAACCGTGGGTGAAGCGCTGCAAGATGGTAATATTGGCAGTAAAATTCGCGTTAGAAATAGCCATTCTCAAAAAGTCATCACAGCAAAGGTCAGCGCGGTTGGCCAAGTTGAAGTAAAAATGTAAAATAATGCTAAAGTTTGCTGTGAGCGTGCCGATGGCATGTGTATAGAAAAGTATTTTCATGTTGGAACACAAAATGGCAATGGATATTAAACAAGCGAATAATGCGATAAACGCACGTACGGCGACACCTGCAGGCAAAGGCGGGATGAGCCAAGAGACAGCAACAGCCGCATCTGGCACGAAAGCAACGCAAAAGCTGGACTCAGTTTCAATTACACCACAAGCTCAGCAGCTGCAAAATGTGCAAACAAAAATGGCAGAGTTGCCTGAAATAGATCAAAAGAAAGTGGATGATATCAAAGCGGCTATTGCACAAGGGCGCTACAAGATAGACCCTGAGAAATTAGCAACGAATATCGCCAGTTTTGAAAATGATCTCAGTGATTAATATTTAATGCCACCGTTAAATGCGGATTAAGGCAGATCCAATAAGGCCAGTATGACAAATTTATCTCATCTGTTAAGCTCGCAATCGACAGTATTAGCCGAGCTTAAAGCTGTTATTACGCAAGAAAGAGAAGCGTTAGAAGCACAAGATCCTGACACGTTAATATTATTGACGCGCACCAAAGCAAGCCTGTTAGATAGCCTCAAAAATAATGATGAGATAATAGCCGCTCATCCTGAACTGCATACATTAGTCAGTGATCCCGACTTATCTCAGCAAGTGCAGCAGGTAAAAACATTACTGGCAGAGTGCCAACAGCTCAACGCCGAAAATGAGTCATTAATTGAAAGAAGTTTAGCGAGTTTAAATCGCTTTTCTCACGCGTTACAGATCAGTCGAAATGCGAACAGTCTGACTTACGATGGTAAAGGCCGCACCTCCAGTATCGCCAGTTTAGGAAGCAACGTAAAAGCGTAATGTGAGCCAATGAGTCTCGTTTACATTGGCGCTTGCGATTTCAGTTTATCTTCAACTTATTGAACACTAATGTACAATAAGTGATTTTTAATTACTTGATTAACCGTTAGTTTTTCGCCCATCACGTGACCATGTTAAAACACGTAAACACGTTAATGTCATCATAAAGTCTGACCTTATGTGATTTGCGTTAACTTGTTACGTCTATCAGTTTTTAACTTGAAGTTATTTGTTGCTAGTATGTTTATTTTCTGATGTAAATGAAGTACGCTGACTGTATAATTATTATATTATTTATGTACTTAAAGGACATGTATGCAGTTTGCTAGATCTTTTTATTACGCGTTACTTCTCTTGTTTGTTTCTCTTCCCAGTTATGCTGAAAACGGCACCCCAGATAGGGATGATATTGAATACCCTGATGATGAGCCCCATAGCCAACGGGAAATTGAGCTCGGTAAAGTATTATTCTTTGATACACGGCTGTCGGTCAATAAAAGACAATCATGCGCCTCATGCCATAACCCTGATCTTGGCTTTAGTGATGGCTTAGTGACAAGCATAGGAGCAATGGGTGAAAAAGTGACACGTAACTCACCGCATTTATATAACCTTGCTTGGTCGTCATCGCTGTTTTGGGATGGACGTTCTTCGACACTAGAAGAGCAAGCTTTAGGCCCTATTTCAGCCAAAGGAGAAATGAATTTACCTCTTGAAAAGTTGGTCCCTCGTTTGAATGCAGTTCCTTTCTATCAAACTGAATTTAATGCTGTTTATGGCGAAGATGGTATTACATTAGCTAATATTGCCTTCGCATTAGCGGCATTTGAACGCACCATCATTAGCGATAATTCACCTTATGATCAATATATAGCAGGGGACAAAAACAGCTTAAGTCCTGCGGCAATACGTGGCTTAGCTTTATTTGAGGGTAAAGCCAATTGTATCAAATGCCATGATGGCGCAAATTTTACCGATGATAGTTTCCATAATATTGGCGTTAGCCCCGTTAATGAAGATAACGGCCGCGCTGCAGTATTTGACTCAAAAGAGCTTGCTGGAGCTTTTAAAACCCCTGGATTACGTAATACTTTACTCACCGCGCCTTATATGCATAACGGTTCGATCGCCAGCTTAGAAGAGGTAGTCCGTTTTTATAGTGTGGGTGGGGAGCATAAAGAAAATATCAGCGCTTTGATTAAACCACTTAACCTCTCAGAAAAAGAGATTGTTGATCTTGTTGCTTTTCTTGGCTCTCTTACTGATCCCGTTCAGGTAGAACGTCCTGAATTACCATGAATTTTTATGACGACTATTGAGGCTGTATTGATATGAGATTTACGTTTATTGCGCTAATTATGTTAAGTGTGACGCCGATGGGGAACGCAGTTGCTGATGTGATAAAAGGAGAGTTAAGCTTTACTAAAAAACCCGCAAAAGCTGCTGTTTTTTATGAGTTAAAATCAGTGTTTAACCCTGTTGATGGTGAGATTAATCAAGCGAACAAAGCGTTTACAGAAAAAGTTGGCGTGGCGTCGCATAATGCTCAACTCGTACTAAAAAATAACGATGATCTAGAGCATAACGTTTTTGCTAATGACATGACCCAAAATGTGCAGTTTGATGTTGGACTAATGGCACCTGGAAGCCATAAAAACCTTAAAGCACAATGGAAAGAAAACACGTTGGTGCGTATAGGCTGCAAAATTCACCCGAAAATGCGTAGCTATGTGGCAAACATTCCAAGCGATAACTTTGTCAGTTTTGAATTTAAGAACAAAGAAAAAGTGTCATTATTTGAACTCAAAGAGGTGACAGGCAACGCCTATGTCTTGTTGATCGCAGGTATGGATACGATTAATGTGACGATTGAAAAAGGTGAGTCAAAAGAGATTGATATTATGCGTAAAGGTAAAAAGAAAGGGCAGTTAAAGCTGAGCAGAAGCTAATACTGTTGCGATGTCATTACGGTGGAGAGCATCTTCGATCTGCTTACCTTTGGCGCCGCGTTTTCTACTCGATTATTTAGCGTTGGAATAATCTTTGTAGTACAAGAGCTTCGCTTTTCGCTTAAATCTTAAGCGAAAAGCGAGTCACACTGTAATAAAAACGGTGAAACGAATTTGAAGGGCCGCGTTGCTGGGCTGTTTTTACTGCACTTAAGCTTGTTATGTTTGATTGTTAAGGATTTTATTTTGAATGGAAAGTCAGGCAATCATGCCATCTATAATACGTGTTTTATTGGTCGAGCCATTAATCAAACGAGACTAACCAGTCGAGCTGATGTATTGAGAGGTCAATTGAGTCATGCTGAGTAATCTCACTATTAAGCGAAAATTAACGATTGGATTTGTAGTCATTATTTCGACACTTATTGTGGTTGCTGCTGTGGCTTATCACGGATTGAAATCGACTCATGAAGAGATTAAGCCTATATTCGAGCGTTTACAGCCTCAAGCACTTAAAGCTCATTTATTAGTGACTAAAGTCAACCAAGCAGCCAGTGCCTTGGGTTATTACTTACTGAGCCGTTCTGAAACCGAAAAGCATGCTTATATTGAAGCGTTAAATGAGACCGATACACTATTACACTCCTTGAAAAAAGATGTCGCAAGAAATAATAATCAAGCGTTAAACCGAACCGTTGAGGATCTTGAGCGTGATATAAAAACGCTGGCAAGTTATAGAAACGAGATGTTCAAATTAGCCACTAATAGTGAAGAAAATCAACCCGCAGTTAAGATTGTTAAACAAGAGTTGGAGCAGATCGGTACCCGTATTTTACAGCTGACTCAAGATATTGTTTATGGTTTTGATGATATAGAGCCTGACATGATGAGCAGCGCCAATGAGCTTAGGTATAACTGGGCGATGAAAATGAGCGCGGTGCGTTCGTACATTGCTTTTCGTGATGAAAAGGTGATTGAACGTTTCGAGTTATTCAAGCAAGGCGTTAAACAAAACATTGAAACATTGCATGCAAAAGAGGACTATCTGAGTGATGAGCAAGTTGATGCACTGGAAGAAATAACGGCACTACTTGACCGATACGATACAACATGGCAGCAAGCTTACCATGTACATAGCAGTGATCGATGGCGGTTAGATGCGTACCTTATCCGTAATGAATACGGCGCAGCATTAAGGAATGTGTCACGCAAAGCCAATAAACTCAATCAGTTGGTACAATCTGCGACGCAGGCGTCAGAACGTGAATTAACAGCGCGTGTTAAACATACTCTTTTTTTGACGCTACTTTTGGTGATCAGCTCACTCATCGTAGGAGTGGCGATCGCGCTTTATACCTCAAGAAGCATTCTACAGCCTATCTACCGTTTAAATTTAGTGATTGAAGGTCTTGCTGATGGTAATGCCGATATGTCGCAAAGGGTCAAAATATCGGGGCAAGATGAGCTATCTGCATTGGGGATCAGTTTTAATAAAGTCCTTGGAAAGCTGGAAACATTATTTATTGAGATAATGACGATTTCTGACGTTGTGATCAATAAACAACATGAAGTGAATGAAAAACTGACAGCCCTAAAAGGGGTCGCTAACGATAGCTTTCGTTATTCGAATGATACTTTAGCGGCTGCGCAACAGTCGCATGCGATCAGTGACAATATTGCGAATCGAACTCAAGAAGTCGCCAGTGCAATTGATACCGCGCAACAAGATGCGACAGCCAGTATTAGCAACATGGAAAATACCTATCAATATAATGAAAAAATGAAAGCTGACATCTTGTTGGTCACACAAGAAGTGGATGCAATCATGGCATCGAGCCAAAGAATGCTGGGTATGATTGGTAATATTAAAACGATTGCAGATCAAACGAATTTACTGGCGTTAAATGCAGCCGTTGAGGCCGCACGAGCAGGGGATTCTGGCCGAGGCTTTGCCGTTGTAGCGGATGAAGTTCGCAATTTGGCAGGGCAAACGCAAGGCACTGCAGATAAAATATCTAACATGCTCGACAATAACAATGCACAAATACAAACCTTAGCGGTGCACTTTTCAAGTGTGAACCAAACCAGTGAACACATGCAAAAATACATCCAAATGACGAAAGATGCGATTGACGGTTTGGGTGAGAAATTTGAAGCGATCACCGTGGCCTCTCGCAGTATTTCTCAGTCATCGCAAACACAAACAGTGAAGAGTAATCAAGTGCAAGAGATTGGTACTGAATTGGCGAGTTTATGTACTCATACCGTCGGCTATCTGGATAAAATAAATAAAGCGATGCAAGAGTTATCATCACAATCTGAGGCGTTAGAAAAGCAAGTTACACAGTTTAAACAGCACTAAGTTGAGATAATCGCCCATCTTGAACGCTTTTGACCGGCAAGACGCAGCTTGAAGGCGTCTTGCCGTTGAGCTTGATGGATTAAACGCGCATTTCAGGCACATGTGCTGGCACAATCAACTTGCCAGCGGTTTTAGAGACTATCTCTGCAACGGATACACCCGGTGCTCGTTCTAATAGATGGAAGGCACCGTCTTTGATCTCCATAAAGGCTAAATCGGTTAATACACGTTTGATACAGCCAAAACCTGTCAACGGTAGTTCACATTTGGGCAGCAGCTTAGAGTGACCTTTTTTATCGGCGTGCATCATGGTGACGATAATATTGTCAGCGCCGGCCACTAAATCCATCGCGCCGCCCATGCCTTTGATTAATTTTCCAGGGATCATCCAAGAGGCGATAGAGCCTTGTTCATCGACTTCAAAGGCGCCGAGCACCGTTAAATCGACATGGCCGCCACGGATCATGGCAAAACTCTCGCTTGATGAGAAAAATGATGCGCCATCGACTGTAGTAACGGTTTGCTTACCCGCATTGATTAAGTCAGCATCGATGGTCTCTTCTGTTGGGAACTCGCCCATACCCAGTAAACCATTTTCTGATTGCAACATTACCTCAATCCCTTCTGGGATATAGTTGGCAACTAATGTTGGAATTCCAATGCCTAGGTTAACGTAAAAGCCATCTTGCAGTTCTTGTGCTACACGCTGTGCCAGTTGTTCTCTTGATAATGCCATTGTGTCGCTCCCTTATTTGCTGACGTCAGCATTAGCTTTGATGGTGCGTTGCTCGATGCGTTTCTCGAACTTGCCTTGGATAATACGGTTAACGTAGATCCCTGGTGTGTGGATATGATCAGGGTCGAGTTCACCCGGCGCTACAATGTGCTCCGCCTCAACAACGGTGATTTTACCTGCCGTTGCCATCATTGGATTAAAATTGGCGGCGGTTTTACGAAAAACCAGATTACCCATGGTATCGGCTTTCCATGCACGAACTAAGGCAAAGTCAGCTTTTAGTGCTGGTTCTAATACATAATGGCGACCATCAATTTCACGGGTTTCTTTGCCCTCTGCGACCGGTGTGCCATAGCCGGTTGCAGTGAAAAATGCAGGAATACCGGCGCCGCCGGCTCGAATTTTTTCAGCCAATGTACCTTGAGGAGTCAAGATAACGTTTAGCTCGCCAGATAGCATCTGCTGCTCAAACGTGGCGTTCTCGCCAACATAAGAGGCGATCATGGTATCGATTTGACGACTTTTAAGTAACAGTCCTAGACCGAAGTCATCAACACCTGCATTGTTAGATATTGCGGTTAAACCTGTTACACCTGTGTTGACCATCTCAGCAATTAAGCCTTCTGGAATACCGCATAAACCAAATCCACCGACCATCACGGTCATGTCGTTGCTTAGACCTGCTAGGGCCTGTTGATAACTTCCGACGACTTTATTGAGTCCTTTATTTAGTCCTGCCATCATTTATATCTCCTTATTAAGAGGTCAAGCGCAGTCGCTTGTAGTGAGCGCTAAGTCTTTAAAAACGGTTTAAGCAACTCGTGGCTAAACCGAGATAGCTTGAGCAACTTTTGCACCATTGGTGCGCCCAAGCGCATGGCTAATGTTGTTACCTGCCTTTGCAAGCCTGTTCAAATCGATGCCGGTTTCAATGCCCAGTCCATGCAGCATATACACTAGATCCTCTGTGGCTAAATTGCCCGATGCGCCTTTGGCATAGGGGCAGCCGCCCAGGCCTGCAACCGATGAGTCAATTACACTCACTCCAGTTTCTAAGCAAGCCAAAATGTTGGCTAATGCTTGGCCGTAGGTGTCATGAAAGTGCAGTGCTAGCTGTGAAACCGGTACTACATTGGCAACCGCTTCAACCATTCTACGGGCATTTAGCGCTGTGCCAACGCCAATGGTGTCACCCAATGAAATCTCGTAACAGCCCATTTTGTAAAGTAATTCAGACACTCGTGCGACTTCGCTAACCGCTATGTCACCTTCATAAGGACAGCCCAGCACACAAGATACATAACCTCGAACACGGATGTTATTGGCTTTAGCCAGCTGCATCACAGGTTCAAAGCGTGCGATAGACTCCGCTATTGAGCAGTTAATATTGCGCTGACTAAAGCTCTCTGATGCTGCACCAAAGATGGCAACCTCATCGCATCCTGCGTCAAGCGCAAGTTCCAAGCCCTTTAGATTGGGTGTTAGTGCGCTGTAGGTAATGCCGCTTTGACGCGTGACCCCTTTAAGTACCTCGGCTGAATCGGCCATCTGCGGTACCCATTTCGGCGACACAAAGCTGGCGGCTTCGATACGCTTTACACCCGCGGCGGCTAAATCTTCAATCAAAGTGATTTTATCTGCCGTGGTGACCGGCTTTTCATTTTGCAAGCCGTCGCGGGCACCGACTTCAAATATGCTCACTTTGCTAGGGAAAGAAGCTGACATTGGTTACTCCTGTTCGCTGGCGGTAACGTCTTCGCTGGCTGTAACGTCGGCCAGTAGCATGCCGTCGCTGACGAGCTCACCGGCGTTAAAGAAGAGTGAACTCACAACACCGTCAAATGGCGATTCTAAAGATGTAATGTATTCCATCTTGCTTTTACTCCTTTTCACTGGCGGTAACGTCGGCCAGTAGCATGCCGTCGCTGACGAGTTCACCGGCATTAAAGAAGAGTGAAGTCACAACACCATCAAATGGCGATTCTAAAGATGTAATGTATTCCATCTTGCTTTTACTCCTTTTCACTGACGGTAACGTCGGCCAGTAGCATGCCGTCGCTGACGAGTTCACCGGCGTTAAAGAAGAGTGCACTCACAATACCGTCAAATGGCGACTCTAAAGATGTAATGTACTCCATCTTGCTTTTACTCCTTTTCACTGACGGTAACGTCGGCCAGTAGCATGCCGTCGCTGACGAGTTCACCGGCGTTAAAGAAGAGTGCACTCACAATACCGTCAAATGGCGATTCGATAGTGTACTCCATCTTCATCGCTTCCATGACCATAATGCCTTGGCCTGCAGTGACTGCGTCGCCCACTGCAACCAGATGAGTCACAATCGTACCGTTCATTGGCGCTTTAAGTGTATCTTCTAAGTTATCTTGTTCTTCAATCACTTCTGATTGAATGGCTTGGTAGTGATAACTGCTTGAGCCGATAAACAGGGTAAAGTCATCACCGACATGGCTAACAGGTACTTTTATCTTGTGGGCGCGACTCTTCATTGACTGGCTATTTACAGCGATTTCAGCGTGAAGCGTCTCGCCAATAAGCTCGCCAGACAATGTGAGTTGAGTATCGTTAATGGCAAGCCGATAAAAGCACTGACTGGCCACTTGTGTTTCCGTTAATTCAAGGTGGTTAACGTGTTGGTCATCATCGAGTAAGGCGACTTGATGCACACTGGCACTATTGAGTCTAAAACCACTGACCGCGCCCCATGGTGAATAGGGGTCATCACTGTTAATCGCGCAGCGCTTGGCGTCTGCTTTTCGGGCGCAAAGTTGATAAAGGGCCGCTAAGGCCAATGCTGTTTGGCGCTCATCAGATTTGCTCTTTGCCGCATCAGCGCTTAGATCGTGACCGATGAGTGCGTCACCGTAACGCTCAATAAAATCGGTGCTAAAGTCGGCATTCGCAAAAGCTTTATGCTTAGCAATGTTAGCCAGAAACTCAATGTTGTGCTTTAAACCGCTAATTTGATAGGAGGCGAGGGCATGGACAAGGCGCTGCAGAGCACGCGGCCGTGATTCATCCCAAGTAATGAGTTTTGAGATCATCGGGTCGTAAAAGTTACTAATGACATCGTTTTCGCGGATCCCAGAGTCGATACGGACATATTGACTCTGCTCAGGCTCTCGTAAAAAGTTAAGCTTACCACTGGCGGGCAGGAAGTCATTTTGAGGATCTTCAGCGTATATACGCACTTCAAACGCATGGCCGTGAATACGCACTTCATCTTGCGACAGTGGCAGTTTACTGCCGCTCGCCACCATTAACTGCCATTTAACCAAGTCTTGCCCAGTGACTAATTCAGTGACCGGATGCTCCACCTGAAGACGGGTGTTCATCTCCATAAAGTAGAAACTGCCATCGGTATCAAGCAAAAACTCAACCGTGCCAGCGCCTTCATAATTAATGGCTTTGGCTGCTGCCACTGCCGCTTCGCCCATACTGACGCGCAGTGCGTCACTGAGTCCTGGCGCCGGCGCCTCTTCAACCACTTTTTGATGGCGACGTTGGATAGAGCAATCTCTATCAGACAGATAGATACAGTTGCCAAAGCTGTCAGCAAACACTTGTACTTCTACATGGCGTGGTTGGCGTAAGTAACGCTCCATCAGCAGTTTATCGTTACCAAATGAGCTTATTGCTTCTCGTCTGGCTGATTGAATCGCTTCCAATACTTCAGCGCTGCTTTCAACAATACGCATGCCCTTGCCGCCACCGCCATAGGCCGCTTTGATAAGCAGTGGAAAGCCCATCGCATTGGCTTCACTGACCAATACGTCATCATCTTGAACATCACCATGGTAGCCCGGAACCAGCGGCACATTAGCAGCGCCCATAATCTCTTTGGCTGCACTTTTACTGCCCATCGAGTCAATCGCTGCGGCGCTAGGGCCAACAAAAGCGATACCGCTTTGTTCACACTTTAACGCAAATTCGGCATTTTCCGACAAAAAACCATAACCGGGGTGAATTGCTTGCGCACCCGATTTTTTAGCGATTTCAATGATCAAGTCGCCTTTGAGGTATGAGTCTGCAGGCGCGCTGCCACCTAAGTAGAATGACTCATCGGCCATCGCCACGTGACGAGCGTCGAGATCCGCGTCGGAATAAAGCGCAACGGTGCGCACACCCATCGCCTGCGCCGTTTTGATAATACGGCAGGCAATTTCACCACGGTTGGCAATTAGCAATTTAGTAAACATATTATTTGGCTCCTGGCGCGCTAGCAGTATGGTTTTTATCGACTGGACTTTGAGTCACCGAGCCATTGGCCGTTGAGCTATTTGCAATCGTCCAGTCAGGGCTGCGCTTGTCAAAGAATGCGTTCAGACCTTCTTGGCCCTCTTTTGATCCTCGAATACTGGCGATGCGCTCGCTAGTGTAATCGAGTGTTGCTTGATCTATCACGCCGCTCTCAAGGCTTGAAAGCAGGCTTTTTGCCCATGCCATACCTTGTGGGCTGTTAGCCAAAAGCGCCGCAATAATAGGCGCTGCAGCACGGTCAAGCTCGTCACTGACTTCGTGAATGATCTGTAGCTCACGTGCTTTTTGTACATCAAACCGCTCTGCTGTCAGCATGTAACGACGGGCGGCACGTTGGCCCATCGCGCGAGTGACATAAGGGCTAATGACGGCTGGAATGAGCCCAAGTTTAACTTCACTTAGGCAAAAGCTTGCACGCGCATTGGCAAGGGCGATATCGCAGCAACAGATAAGCCCGAGTGCGCCTCCAAAAGCGGCGCCTTGTACTTGTGCTATCGTCGGTTTTGGAAACTTGTCCAGTACCGACATCAACTTTGCTAGCTCATTGGCATCGGTGAGGTTCTGCTTAAAGTCCATCTGCGCTTGTTTACGCATCCAGTTGAGATCGGCGCCAGCGCTGAAATTTTTACCGTTAGCTTTTAGTACCAACACTTGGCATTGCGAGTTATCAGCAAAGTGCGCTAGCACTTTAATCATCTCGCTTATCATCACCTCGTCAAAAGCGTTGTGCTTTTCTGGGCGGTTAAGAATAAGCTCTGCGACACCCTCTTTAAGGGTGCAACTAACAAAATTTAACTGTTCGCTAAGCGCATTGGTTGTTATTTGTTGCGTTTGATTCGTCATTGTTAAGCTTCCAAAGTGAATGAATGGCAATGGATGACCATTACATGCGGAACACACCAAATTTAGTCTCTTCTACGGGCGCATTAAGCGCAGCAGAAAGGGCTAAACCAACAACGTCTCGGGTTTGTGCTGGGTCAATAATGCCGTCATCCCATAGTCGTGCACTGGCATGGTACGGATGACCCTCTTTATCGTACTGTTCAACAATAGGCTTACGGAAATTTTGTTCATCTTCATCTGACCAGTCAACGCCTTTGCGCTTTAATCCATCGCGCTTAACAGTGGCTAAAACGCCAGCAGCCTGTTCGCCACCCATGACTGAAATACGAGCGTTTGGCCACATCCACATCATGGTTGGGTCAAAGGCGCGACCACACATGCCGTAGTTACCTGCGCCGTAGCTGCCACCAATAATAACGGTGAATTTAGGCACATTGGCACATGAAACTGCGGTAACCATTTTAGCGCCATGCTTGGCGATACCTTCATGTTCGTACTTTTTTCCCACCATAAAGCCAGTAATATTTTGTAAGAACAGCAGCGGGATTTTGCGCTGACAACACAGCTCAATAAAGTGCGCGCCTTTTTGCGCAGACTCAGAGAACAAGATGCCGTTATTGGCGACAATGCCTACTGGATAGCCATGAATGCGGGCAAAGCCACACACTAATGTGCTGCCGTAATTGGCTTTGAATTCGTCAAAATCAGAGTCATCAACCACACGGGCAATCACTTCTTTTACATCGAAAGGCTTTTTAAGATCGGTACCGACAATGCCGTACAGTTCGCTTATATCGAACTTAGGCGGTTTAACTGGGCTTAACCGTGCTTCAATCTGTTTTTGGTGATTAAGACGGGTTACTGATTGACGCGCAAGTGCTAATGCGTGCTCATCGTTTTGCGCCATATGATCAGCCACACCGGATATTTTAGTGTGAACTTCTGCGCCGCCGAGCTCTTCTGCGGTAACCTCTTCACCTGTGGCCGCTTTCACAAGAGGCGGCCCAGCAAGAAAGATAGTGCCTTGCTCTTTGACGATAATCGATTCATCTGCCATCGCGGGCACATAAGCGCCACCTGCGGTACAAAGCCCCATCACTACCGCGATTTGTGGAATACCTTTAGCTGACATTTGTGCTTGGTTATAGAAGATCCGGCCAAAGTGGTCTCTGTCTGGAAAGACTTCATCTTGGCGCGGCAAGTTAGCGCCGCCTGAATCGACAAGGTAGATACAAGGCAGGTGACAACGGCTGGCAATTTCTTGGGCGCGAATGTGCTTTTTTCCCAACGACGTACTGGCTGCTCCGGCACAAATGTCACCGCCCTAAGCAACGCCATTTCTAAGCCTGATTTAGGATCGGGTGCATGAGGTAAGTCTTTGCGACCTGTTAGTAGCAATTGGTAATACAGTTGTACCTGCTCTGGGGATAACTGCTGCGAAAATGCTTGAATTTGTTCACTGTAGAGCGATAATTGTGCTGCAGCAGGCGCAAATTGCGTCAAGGTTATTTGGTGCAGTAGCCCCAATAAGCTGCACAACACTTCTTCAGGCTCAGCGCCATAGGACAATACTCTGGCGTTAACTTGCATTAAGGCCATAACATCGGCTTGAACTAATGCCGCTAATAAAGCGATGACATGTTGATCATCGACACTGCCAAGCATTGTTTGCACTAATTCGAGTTTGACTTGCCCTGCGCCAAAAGCGATCGCTTGATCGGTCAAACTTAATGCGTCGCGCATACTGCCATTAGCCGCTTTTGCTAACAACTGTAATGCTTGGATGTCAAACGGCAGTGACTCTGCGCTTAAAACGGTACTGAGCTGCTCACCGATCTCCTCTTGAGTTAGGCTTTTTAAGTTAAACTGCAAACAACGTGATAATACCGTTACAGGTAATCGTTGCGGATCTGTGGTGGCAAGTAAAAACTTAACATGTTCAGGAGGCTCTTCGAGCGTTTTAAGCAATGCGTTAAAACTGCTGCGTGACAGCATGTGCACTTCGTCTATAAGATACACTTTATAGCGACCACGGCTGGGACGATATTGAACGTTATCGAGTAATTCGCGAGTATCGTCCACTTTGGTACGTGAGGCGGCATCGACTTCAATTAAATCAACAAAGCGCCCTTGTGCAATTTCGACACAAGCGGAACACTGACCACATGGCGTTGCTGTAACGCCTTGCTCGCAATTTAAGCCTTTGGCAAATAAGCGCGCTAAACTGGTTTTCCCCACACCTCGCGTACCTGAAAATAGATAAGCATGATGCAATCTTTGCTGTGTAAGGGCGTTGGTCAACGCATGCAAAACATGTGACTGGCCAACCATTTGCTCAAACGTGGCAGGGCGCCATTTCCTGGCTAACACCTGATATGACATGGAACTCCCCAACGTGTCATGAATATGTAATGGGAGCACGCTCCTCAACTTATTTGAACAATAGCATGCCAAGGTTTGACATGCCATATCCAGTGTATAAGGAGCGGTTTGGCGGTGATTAATTCACCTTAATCAAACAAACACGTTTGATTATTCACCTTCAAACTCACATAAGCTAAGCAATTCTAAATCCATAGCGGCCAAACGTTTCTCACCACCAAGATCAGGCAAAGAGATCACAAATGCTGCGTGGTTAACTTGCCCACCTAGTTTGCGGATAAGTTTTACTGTCGCTTCAATCGTACCGCCGGTTGCAAGCAGATCATCAACTACTAATACTTTGTCTTCGCTATTGATGGCGTCAATGTGCAGCTCTAACACATCATGACCGTATTCTAGCTCGTAACTTTCTGCAATGGTTTCTCTTGGTAATTTACCTGGCTTGCGTACAGGCACAAAGCCTATTCCTAGCGCCAATGCCAACGGTGCACCGAATAAAAAACCACGGGCTTCGGTGCCGACAACTTTAGTAAAACCTTGTTCTTTATAGTGTTCAACCAAAAGGCCAATTGTAAGTTGATACGCTTGTGGATCTTCTAATAAGCTAGTCACATCTCTAAATAAAATGCCCTCTTTAGGGTAGTTAGGGATGGTTTTTATGCTGTTTTTTATTAGTGCCAAGCTGTCAGTATTCATTACCATAATTCTTTATTTATCTAATTTAGTTTGCGGGCAACATGCTAGCGATTGCTGACTAGTTCACGTGGCCGATGTGTAAAAACCGGCGTAAAGCTTATGCCGCTTTATGCTCAGTTGCAACTATAGATCGCCAGAAGTGCTAGCTGATTTTCTTCTAATACAGGAACACCATTGTTCTAGATCAAAATAAGCGAATAATGGTGTTTAAATTTAACTTTGCTATTCAGCACGATGCAACAGTACAGTTTCATTACTCATCATCAATTTCTGGGATCTGTCTTAAATACATAATTAATCCTGTGCCAAGACAAAGTAGCATCACTTTCACCCAAATAAGTGGGACAATGGCGATGCTAACAATAAAACTTAGGCTGCTCACCATATAAGCTTTGCGCTTTAAGTCTTTACGAATAGCCTTTTTCTCTTGCCAATTTTTTAATGGTTCAGCAAACCACGGGTGTTGCATCAACCAACGGTGTAGCCTGTTACTCGAGCGAGCAAAGCAATAGGCGGCCAATAAAATAAACGGCACGGTCGGCAAAATAGGCAACACAATCCCAAGAATGCCTAAACCTAGGCTGCATAAACCTGCCAATAGAAATAAACCACGTTTCAACATCATATCACCACATTTCCAGCACTCTACAGGGAATAAAAACGCTCTAAAAACAAAAAGCCACTCATAAGGAGTGGCTAGTATACCTGAGTCAAATGTTATGAGAGCTTAAATCAGCCCCATCACTTTTAACCAAGACAAACTTGCTGGCAATGTCGGTAACAACATCACTAAAATAAAACCAATAAAATAAAGAATATTAAATGGGTCTTTAAATGGTTCGCTCATGACTTTCCCTACAATAATTATTGGCGACGACTATTGATCTGGATCAATTTTTTGCGACATTATAGAGTTTCACCACACTGATATAAAGCTTAATTACCAATAAATTGTCGAATGATCCCTTTACTACTGAGTTGAGCAATCAGTGTGAAGCAACCATCGGTCAATGCTGATGGTTCCATATTCGGATAAGTCGTTAATAGCCAATCAATTAAATCCGTATAACTCACGCCTTCAAATTGAGACAAATAGGCCAACACTTGTGCTGTTAACGGATTGAGGGCTAGAAAGCTGACTTCATCATGATGATCAGCGTAAATACAGAAAAATTGCGGACTTTCTGTCGGCGTTGTCGGTTGGTATTCAGGTGAAATATGCTGCACATCATAGCGATACTGTGCAATTTGCGCACAAGCTGAAACACTTAATAACATCGTGTTAAGCCCATCAGGATCGATTGCTTCTGCATCGATGAGCCTTTGCTGGGGATCATCTTGTGCTACTGCTACAACCAGTTCTAACCATTCGTAATGCGCTAACTCCAACATAAAGGGAGGATCTATCGATGTTGGTGTATATTGCGTTTGTAAAAAAAGTAAGAACTCTTGTGCGATCTCTAAAAAAATGGGGGTGTGGCAATCATGCTCCACAAAAAACTGCTGTACTCGCTCTGTCCATGCCGATTCTGTATATAAACTCTTTAAAACCGGAAACGCATTAGTCACAAAACCATCAATATTATTAAAAAAAAGTTCACGGTAAATTTTCATCCGCCGCATTTCAATTCCGTCTGGCAGTGGCATGGTGGGATCTTTAATATAATCCATGAAGCGTTGTTGGGTTTCAATAAAACTCATCAAGCACTCCTTTTTAAATCAGTTATATGCCTATTTTGATAAGCATGAATTTGATTAATTTCCAATAACAGTTCATTGGTGGCAGGGATATTAAAGTCACGCTCTAATAAGGTGGGAAAGACTCCATGATGGTGATGGCAAGCATCCAGTAATTGCCATACTGGTTCAATAATATCAGCGCCATGTGTATCGACCATCAGATCGGTCGCTTCTTCGTAATGACCTGCAATATGCAGATACGCAATTTTATCGGTCGGCATCGCTTTTAAAAATGCCAATGCATCAAATTGATGGTTAATCGAATTGACATAAATGTTATTTACATCCAAGAGCAATTGACAATTAGCCTCCTCTAATACAGCGGTGGTAAACTCAAGCTCTGACATTTCAGCCCCTGGCGCTGCGTAAGACGAAACATTTTCCAAGATCAGCGGTCGCTCAATGATGTCTTCAACTTGTTTGACTCGCGCAGCCACATGGCGCACTGCCTCACCGGTAAAGGGAATGGGCATCAAGTCGTACATATGTCCAACGCCGGAGCAATAACTTAAATGCTCGGAATATACATTAATTTGATGCAGTTCAAGAAACGCTTTTACCTCTTTGACAAACTGAACATCAAGCGGAGCCGGACTGCCAATTGACAATGATAATCCATGACAATAAAACTCATGTTGTTCAGTCAATGCACGAAACTGTCGACCAAACTTTCCGCCTAGCGTCATCCAGTTTTCAGGCGCGACCTCCAAGAAATTGATCTCTTTGGGGACTTCTTGGCAAAATTCATCCAGCATTTCTCGCCTAAGTCCAAGACCCACTTGTCCTTTATTTTTCATAATGCCCGCCAATGAATGTTGATATTGATAACCAAGAGATGAGACACCACTGTTTATGGAATTGTATAAAAGCTAAGAGCATCTCAATGAGTGCACTATAAACATTAGTGCAGTATTGTAAATACCGTCATGATGGGTAAAGTATGCCGCAGAACTTGTATCATACTCGTGTTTAAGTGGTTTCAAACTGCTTGAGCTAACTTAAGCATTAAGCAGCTTGAAACCCACTTGCAGTCGTCGTTATGACTTGTGACCACCGCATTTGCCTTCGCCACACTTACCTTCTTTGGCTTTCTTTTTATCGCCGCCGCACTTGCCTTCGCCACACTTACCTTCTTTGGCTTTCATTTTGTCGCCGCCGCACTTGCCTTCGCCACACTTACCTTCTTTGGCTTTCATTTTGTCGCCGCCGCACTTGCCTTCGCCACACTTACCTTCTTTGGCTTTCTTTTTGTCGCCGCCGCACTTACCTTCACCGCATTTGCCTTCGCCTTCGACTAGCTGGTAACCCGCTTCCATTTCACTAAAACCAAATGGGCTGGCTTGAACAGCCGTTGTCGCTAATGAACTTCCAAGTACAACAGCGCCTACAGCAGCAGTTAAAGCAGTCTTATTCACTCGTTTCATAGTATTTTCCTTTTAGGCTTGATTTTTCATATTTAGGTGACCAACACGTCAATGAGTTGGCTTGGTTAAATAGACCTGAGCACCAAAAAATAAATTTCAATTTTTTTATGCCCATCACATGTATGGCCCATAAAAACTGATACTGCAACATTATTTCCAAATACTAGCCCCCGCTAAATGCTTAGATTCAGCTTAGCGCAATACCGCTACCATTGAAGAGCATCGACGCCCACGACTAGGCAAATGGGACCTTGTTACGCCTAATGCTATTGCATCTTTAACCTTGGTGCACATCATAAAGTGCACTAAATGGCTAACACAAAAGTGCTACGGTGATAATAGGCGTTATCAGAAACGTCCTTCGATATAACAAGCAGATCGCTGGTCGATATTGGATCTATTGAGCCAAGCCCGAACAGCTGTGATTGAACTTGGCTGATGAATAAAACAGCATTCGAGCAAGGCTTGTTGTGGTGGGGAGCTCAACCATGCCTTTGCATGATAGTGAGTGTAACTGGAACACTTTATTGACATATCACGTTAGGAGACAACCCAAACCAAACTTTACCTTTACGTAAACTTCATATATCTTGCAAGCATAGTCAATCAATATGGTGTTATGAATGTCAGACAACGCGATCCCTCAAACGACATACTCTATTAGTGATCTATCAAAAGAGTTTGATATCACAACCCGTAGTATTCGTTTTTATGAAGACCAAGGGCTACTTAAACCTCAGCGCCGTGGCCAAACTCGGATCTACAACCTCAAAGATCGTGTCAGGCTCAAGCTCATATTACGCGGTAAACGCTTAGGCTTTTCACTGGCTGAAACCAGACGTTTATTTGAGCTTTACGATGCAGATAAAAACAGCAGCACACAACTGCACACCATGCTCGACTTGGTAGAAGACAAAAAAGTCGCCCTGCAGCAACAGATGGATGACATCAAAGTCGTGCTTATGGAACTCAATTCCGCAGAGCAGCAATGCCGCGATGCACTGGCCAATAACCGCTAGTCAGTAACCGTCATTGATAACACCAATAAGATAATAAACCTGCGAGTATCACGACACAGATCAGTGAGCTCGAATCGATAGACAAATTGACAGGATACAAACACATGACTCAACTCTATTCATCTCTAAACTTCGGCCTTGGCGAAGATGTCGACATGCTCCGCGATGCCGTACAAGGTTTCGCGGCCAATGAAATTGCCCCTATTGCGGCAAAAACCGATCTTGATAACGCCTTTCCTAATGCGCTTTGGCCAGTATTGGGCGACATGGGCTTATTGGGCGTCACCGTATCAGAAGAGTACGGCGGTGCAGGCATGGGTTACCTTGCCCACGTTGTTGCTATGGAAGAGATTTCACGCGCATCCGCCTCTATCGGTTTAAGTTACGGCGCTCACTCAAACCTGTGTGTTAACCAAATCAACCGCAATGGTAATAGTGAGCAAAAAGCCAAATACCTACCCAAGCTCATTACCGGTGAGCATATTGGTGCGTTAGCAATGAGTGAGCCCAATGCTGGTTCTGATGTTGTGTCAATGAAACTGCATGCCCGCAAAGAGGGCGATAGATACATTCTTAACGGCAATAAGATGTGGATCACCAACGGGCCAGATGCGCATACTTATGTCGTCTACGCGAAAACGGATCTTGATAAAGGCGCTCATGGTATTACCGCATTTATCGTTGAGCGGGGTTTTAAAGGTTTCACTCAAGCGCAGAAGCTAGACAAACTGGGCATGCGCGGTTCAAACACCTGTGAGCTGGTTTTTGATGCATGTGAAGTGCCAGAAGAAAACATCCTTGGTGGCCTCAACAATGGCGCTAAAGTATTAATGAGTGGCCTTGATTACGAGCGTGTTGTTCTGTCTGGTGGCCCACTTGGGATCATGACAGCGTGTATGGATATCGTGGTGCCTTATATTCATGAACGTGAGCAATTTGGTCAGTCTATCGGTCAATTCCAACTCGTACAGGGCAAACTTGCCGATATGTACACAGGCATGAACGCCGCTAAGTCGTACATCTACAACGTTGCCAAGTCTTGTGACCGTGGTGAAACTACGCGTAAAGATGCCGCAGGTGCCATTTTATACTCAGCAGAGCTTGCGACTAAGATGGCACTGGATGCAATTCAACTTCTCGGCGGTAATGGTTACGTCAATGAGTACGCTACAGGCCGCTTGTTACGGGATGCCAAACTGTATGAAATTGGCGCTGGCACCTCTGAAATTCGCCGTATGTTGATTGGCCGAGAGCTGTTTAACGAATCAAAGTAAGCCAAAGTACATCATCATAACAAGGCTCGATTAGCGAGCCTTTAGCGCCCAAATTTGGACAGAGGAGACAGCCTTAACGCCGCCCTCTATTCCGCTTCAAAAGGATTGAAATTGTGACTCAACTAAGCAGTCGTATTAATGCCCGCAGCGATGAATTCAAAGCCAAGTTCGATGATATGGCTGAAATCGTTGATGATCTTAAATCTAAACTGCAGCAGATTGAACTCGGTGGCGGTGACGTTGCTCGAGAACGCCATCTGTCTCGCGGCAAACTCTTACCGCGTCAGCGCGTTGAAAAACTGCTCGATCCAGGCTCGCCGTTTTTAGAGATCTCGCAATTTGCCGCTTATGAACTGTATGAAGATGTCGTACCCGCCGCAGGTGTTATCGCAGGTATAGGCCGCGTCAGCGGTGTTGAGTGTATGATCATTGC
>JAOIUG010000118.1 GCA_028223395.1 Shewanella sp. | reverse complement strand
TAAATCGATCATCGGTGCAACAGCTAGCTTGGCTTTTTATCCTGTACAACCAGCAGGTTCTGTTAACGCCAAAGTGTTGAAAGATCAACAAGGCGCGCCGGTTTATGTGGCACGTCGGGCGGTATTGGGAGGTGAGCATATTGTCGATGCTAGAGCGTCATTGGGAGAAATGGGGCGTCCTGAAGTGGTGATCCACCTCGATCGAGAAGGTGGCCAGAAAATGTCTGAATTTTCTCGGGCCAATATTGGTAAGCCAATGGCAACATCGTACAGTGAGTATAGCCGTGATAGTCATGACAACATTCAAAAAAACACGGAAGTGATTAGTGTCGCGACAATTCAGGCTCAGCTGGGAGATCGCTTCAGTGTGACAGGCTCGAGAGATTACGCCTCGGCGCAAGAATTGGCATTATTACTTCGAGCGGGCTCAATGACTGCGCCTGTGACCATTGTTGAAGAGCGGACGATTGGCCCGAGCTTGGGAGAGGAGAATATTATCAATGGTTTCTCAGCACTTGCACTGGGAATGGCTGTGACATTGCTGTTTATGGGCTTGTGGTATCGGCGCTTAGGCTGGGTCGCTAACGTTGCGTTAATTTCAAATATGGTGTTGCTATTTGGTTTGCTAGCGTTGATCCCAGGTGCTGTATTAACACTGCCAGGCATTGCGGGTTTAGTGCTTACTGTTGGAATGGCCGTCGACACTAATGTGCTGATATTTGAAAGAATTAAGGATAAATTAAAAGAGGGTAGAAGCTTTGCAAAAGCGATAGATAGTGGTTTTGATAGCGCCTTATCAACCATTATAGATGCCAACTTTACCACGATGATCACAGCGGTGGTGTTGTACTCCATTGGTAATGGACCAATCCAAGGTTTTGCGCTGACATTAGGGTTAGGCTTACTGACAAGCATGTTTACCGGGATTTTTGCTTCTAGAGCATTGATTAATTTGACATATGGCCGTGATGCTAGACGCAATGTGAAGGTGTAATATGAAATCAATTAACAGATCGATTCAAAATATAGCCAGTATGAGTAAATTAACCAAAGCACGTTATTTATCGAGCCTTTTCTCGGTGCTACTGATGTTGTCATCAGTTGGGATTATTATGGCTAACGGCTTTAACTGGGGGCTGGATTTTACGGGGGGGATTGTCACTGAAATCAAACTTGACCGTAGTATTAAAGCAAACCAGATAAACCAATTACTTGCAGACAAGTCAGATCAAGCCGTAAGTGTCATTTCTGCAGGTGAACCTGGGCGCTGGATCTTACGTTATGCTCATGTCGACAATGCAGATACGAATGATATTAAGACAGTACTGGCGCCACTAACTGATGATGTTGATGTCCTTAATTCAAGTATTGTCGGCCCGCAAGTTGGGCAAGATCTTGCCGATCAAGGAGGTTTGGCCTTAATTGTGGCTATGTTGTGTATTTTAGCGTATTTGAGCGTGCGCTTTGAATGGCGTTTAGCCAGCGGTGCGCTATTGGCGCTATTTCATGATGTGGTGTTTGTTCTCGCCTTTTTCTCGTTAACTCAAATGGAATTTGACTTAACAACGCTTGCCGCAGTGTTAGCTGTATTAGGGTATTCCTTAAATGATTCGATTGTGATCGCAGATAGGATAAGAGAGGTGATTGTGGCAAAACCTAAAATGGCAATTAACGACGTGTGTAGTTTAGCGGTGAAATCTACATTTTCACGTACCATGATCACCAGTGGCACCACCTTATTTACTGTTTTTGCGCTGTGGATGATGGGAGGTGAGCCGTTACAAGGCTTCTCAATTGCGATGTTTTTAGGCATCGTCATAGGTACGGTGTCATCAGTATCAGTGGGTACTTGCTTACCAGAGCTGTTAAACGTTAATAGTGAACACTATAAAGTGAAGCCGGTCAGTGCAACACCTTAATGGGAAAATAAAAAAAGAGCCACTGATTAGTCAGTGGCTCTTTTTACTTGTACTGCCATGGCTTGCATTATTATTTAACAAAGCCGCTGTCAATTATTTTGCCTTTGGTACGGCAATTTTCATTTCTTCAGACTGACGGAACAAGACTAAAACATGACCAATTAGCTGTACTTGAACAGCCTGAGTTTCACGTATAATGGCGTCGACGATTGCATTTTTAAGCTCTCTGTCACCAGAGGCTACTTTCACTTTAATCAATTCATGATGAGAGAGTGCACTATCAATTTCAGCCAGTACGCCTTCAGTCAGGCCATTGCCACCAAGCATCACCACGGGCTTTAAACTGTGCGCTAAGCCTTTTAAGTGCTGTTTTTGTTTGGTTGTTAAGTTCATTTATACCAACTTTATGCTGAGTTACTGTTGAAAAGCCGCTATTCTACCCTTATATATCCTTTGTGTAACTCTCAATTGTTGCGGATTTTAAATGTCAGGTAAAAAAAGAACAGCGAGCTCTTCTCGCTGGATGCAAGAACATTTCGATGATCACTATGTTAAATTGGCACAAAAGCGCGGGTTTAGATCTCGAGCGGCCTTTAAAATAGAAGAGATCCAAGAAAAAGATAAGCTGATCCGGCCGGGTATGACTGTGGTTGATTTAGGCGCAGCCCCTGGTGGATGGTCCCAAGTGGCTGTTAAGCTTGCGGGAGATAACGGAAAAGTTATCGCCTGTGATATCTTACCCATGGATCCGATCGTGGGTGTTGATTTTTTACAAGGTGATTTTCGCGAAGAAAAGGTGCTTGATGCACTGCTGACTCGCGTTGGTGATGATAAGGTTGATGTTGTATTATCAGACATGGCGCCTAACATGAGCGGTACCGGTGGCGTAGATCAACCACGTGCAATGTATTTAGTAGAGCTTGCATTAGACATGTGTCATCAAGTATTGTCACCTAACGGCTGTTTTGGAGGGCTTTGATGAGTACATGAAAGCAGTTAAAACGGCATTTAAAACAGTAAAAACACGTAAACCAGATTCCTCGCGGCCACGATCGCGTGAAGTCTATCTTGTGGCGACAGGCTACAAGTTATAGTAATCTATAGTAAGT
>JAOIUG010000117.1 GCA_028223395.1 Shewanella sp. | reverse complement strand
GAGTCGATTAATGTGTTTATTGAGGTTGATTAATATTGATGACAGCGTTGTCATTTGTGGTTATAGTAAAACAGCTATGGCATGACCGTGACGGTTAACGACTCACTTTTATTGGATCTCTTTATGCAAATTGTCATTTTAAAAAACAGCGCCGCAGTGGCGGATTATGGCGCACATATTTTTATCAGCCAGCTGCAACAAAAGGCAAACTCTGTATTAGGTTTAGCAACAGGATCGACACCTGTTTTGCTGTATCAGCAGTTAATCAGTGCGGTCAAACTAGGCAAGATCTCCTTTGCTGATGTGACCACTTTTAATTTGGATGAATACCTTGGTTTAACCGGCACTCATCGGCAGAGTTATCGTTATTTTATGCAGCAACAATTGTTTGAACATATTGATATTGACGCCGCAAACACCCACGTTCCTCCTGGTGATGCAGCGAATCCTATTATTGCATGTCAATCTTACGAAGCGTTGATAAAGGCAGCGGGAGGGATTGACATTCAATTACTTGGTATTGGGCGAAATGGCCATATTGGCTTTAATGAGCCGTCATCGGGTTTGATGTCTCGCACGCGAGTGAAAACGCTAACCAAAGCGACAATTGAAGATAATGCCCGCTTTTTTGGCGCAGATGAGTACCAGCCGCACTTATCTATCACAATGGGAATAGGCACCATTATGGAGGCTAAAAAGGTGGTGTTATTAGCCACAGGAGAAAACAAAGCCGCTGCGATTAAAGCCACCGTAGAGGGGCCATTAACAGCTGCTTGCCCAGCCTCGGCATTGCAGATGCATAAAGAGGTGGTATTGGTAATCGATGAGGCTGCGGCATCGACTTTATCTGACTGTGATTTTTACAAGCATATCGAGAGTGAAAACCAGAAATTAATGGCAAAACTTGCGCTTAATAGCAGCACTATTTGAAGGCACTCATGGCAGGCAAGATAGGTTTAAAGTCACAGGAATAGCCAAGGTTTGATCCTGTTACTTTAAACCAATTATCTGATTAAAACGCTAAAGTGACGCGTGTGGGCCAAACACTTCGTAGTGAATACGCTGCGTGTCAACGCCAAGCTCTAACAGCTGCTGCTGAGCAAACTGCATAAAAGGCACCGGTCCACAGAGATAGTAATCGCCATGCTCGATTGGGAGTTGATTTCTCAGTGTGGCAAAGTTCATAAAGCCTTGGTGAATGTTACTTAATTCGCTCACTTGATTGGATTGCGCGATATCACGATACCAAGTGTGATGTTGTAAATCTAACTGTAAACTGAGCTCTTCAACTCGTTGGTTAAATGAATGTTGCTCCACACTTTCACAGGCATGCAAGTAAAACACGGGGTTGGAAAAAGCGTTAGCGGCCAGCATCTCTAACATTGACTGCATGGGCGTTACACCAACGCCAGCTGAAATTAACACTACAGGGGCTTCACGCTCTTTATAATGGAAATCGCCAGCGGGCGGATAAACATCAATACTGTCACCAATATGGATGTGATCGTGCAGGTAGTTCGACACCACACCTGGTATGTTGAGTGCTTCACGCTTAACAGAAATACGATACTGTTTACCATTGGGTTTATCAGATAAAGAATACTGGCGTATTTCGCGGTATTGCTGCTGATCAGGTGCAACACAAATCCCCAGATATTGCCCGGGCTCAAAATCAATCACCGTTTGGCCATCAGTAGGGCTGAGTACAAAGCTGGTAACAAGCGCTGACTCCGTCTTTTTTTCACTGACGGTAAACTGCCGCGCACCTTGCCAGCCGCCATTATCATTGGCTCTTTTGTGGTATAGCGCTCCTTCGCGCTCGATGAATATTCCCGCTAACACAGCGTAAGCCGCGCCCCAAGCTTCTTCGACTTCAGGAGTAAAGTCATCAGGTGCTAATTCTCGTAACGTTTCAAGCAGGTGGTGGCCTACAATCGGGTAATGTTCTGGTTGAATATTAAAGCTAGTATGCTTGTGGGCAATGCGCTCAACGGTGCTGGTTAACGCGCCTAAGTTATCAATATTTTTGGCATAAGCGGCCACCGCATTAAACAGTGCAACAGGCTGTCCGCCCGTTTGTTGATGGCTGAGGTTAAAAATATGTTTCAGCTCTGGATTATGGTTAAACAGGCGCTGATAAAAATGCTCGGTAATATGGCTGCCTGCCGACTCTAACAGGGGAATGGTGCTTTTAACGATACTGATATGCAGTTCAGATAACATCGATGATCCTTGATATATTGATTGTATTGATAGAGAGCTTACGCTTCTGCTGTTTTAAGTTGCCTTAGCTAAACAAATAGGTGACGCGAACGGTGTTAGAACTTACCCAAACAAGATGCATCCCAATAATCCCAGCATGATGTAGATGCAAAAGCGACTCGCTCCCTTACTGAGCGGTGTATCGCTTTGGGCTTGGTAAGTTAATTCGTTGACTAAATCTTCATGAGAGTAAGCTATTGACTGGATACTTATCATCTCTTTACTCCATCAGCTACGCTACAAGTTAGGCCTTTGGGAGAGTTAAAGCGATAATCATGCCAAGCATTTAAAATGCCGTAAGCAAAGCACATGTAGCAGGTTAACTTTACTTGTGTAGTCATTAAGACTCATTATTTACGTAGTCTTTTAGACTCAAAAGAGTTTTTTTGTAAACCAAGGGACGTGATAAACTTAAATCCGTTTTATCTCAATAGGTCGCACTTATGAGTGATATATCGTCTGCAGCTTTAATGCAATTAGCCCTCGACTTAACCAATAGCTTAACCACAGATGATAGGTTCGAGCGCTTGCTAAACACCGTGCGACAGACCATCAGTTGCGATGCGGTTGTACTGCTGCATGTACAAGGTGAATATTTAACGCCTTTAGCACAACAAGGCTTAACAAAAGAAACCTTAGGTCGCCGATTTGAAATTGCTTCTCATCCTAGATTTGCGCAGATCTGCGCGTCGCAAGTGGCTGTGCGTTTTGCTGCCGATAGCGGCCTTGCAGATCCTTATGACGGGTTACTTCTTGCCCATGAAGGCGACTTACCTGTGCACGCTTGTATG
>JAOIUG010000116.1 GCA_028223395.1 Shewanella sp. | reverse complement strand
CAATTTAGCGACGTCATGCAACAGCGCGTTGAGCAATCTGAAGCGCGCGTAGTGAAAGCTGTGTTTCCCTCCATTACCAATCACCATAACACCCTCTTTGGAGGAGAAGCGTTAGCCTGGATGGACGAAACCGCTTTTATTGCCGCCACGCGTTTTTGCCGTAAAACACTGGTCACTGTCAGCTCTGATCGCATCGATTTTAACAAAGCTATTCCTGCTGGCTCTTTGGCTGAAATCATTGCCAGAGTGATCCATGTGGGTAACACTTCCATTAAAGTCGAAGTGAATATTTTTGTCGAAGACATGTATCGCGATCATCGTGAGCATGCCATTCGCGGCGTGTTTACTTTTGTTGCCGTCGATAATGACCGAAAGCCTACAACTGTCTGGCCACCGACAAAAGACTCCACCTAACGCGCCATCGATTTCATACGCTCACCTACAAGGATGTAGCTGCGCAGGTGTACTCAGTAAACGCAGTGCGCATTATCTAACAAGCAAATCAAACCCACAGTTATCGCGCGTTGGCATCAGAGCCAAACACTTATCATTGGTCCCTATCCCGCATTTTTACCCATTCGACTAAGGTCTAATATCAATATCAAACCCAATGTCGTTGACTCATCTTATCGAATAAAGCCATAGAATCGTTGAGCGTTTATCTGTTACATTGAGTCATATTCAGCTTCAACTAACATAAAAATAGCCTACAAAATTATGAAGTCAGAACATTTAAACATCATTATTGCAGATGACCACCCTCTGTTTAGAAATGCATTAAGACAAGCATTAGCCACCACATTTACTCACACTCAATGGTTTGAAGCTGACAGTGCTGACGCATTGCAAGTACTGCTCGATAATGCTGAGATCAGCTACGATGTTGTGTTGTTAGATTTACAAATGCCAGGCTCTCACGGTTATTCAACCTTGATCCACCTCAGAAGCCATTACCCAGATCTGCCTGTGGTCGTTATTTCTGCCCATGAAGATAACACCACCATTAGCCGCGCCATTCATTATGGTAGTGCCGGTTTTATCCCTAAATCTTCTTCAATGAATACCCTCGCAAGTGCATTAGATGCGGTATTATTGGGTGATATTTGGTTACCTGATGGCGTTGAGCTGCAAGCGGTCAGTGACGACGGTACCGATCAAGTCGCGAGTAAATTGTCACAGCTCACGCCTCAGCAATACAAAGTGCTGCAAATGTTCGCCGAAGGGTTACTCAACAAACAAATAGCTTATGATTTAGGCGTATCTGAGGCGACGATCAAAGCCCATGCCACGGCTATTTTTCGAAAGCTCGCGGTGAGAAATCGCACGCAAGCGGTGATCACGTTGCAACAATTAGAGATGGAAAAAGCAGAGCTAGTTTAACGCTGTGCACCGCGCTAACCTTATCGTCCTGTTAATTTGTGCGCACTAAACTTGAGATCAAAGCTCTAAGCGCTGCAGGTTTGATCATTTTAGCCATATAGCGATAGCCGCGTTGATGAACATCATCGATCAAATCTTTACGGGTATTTGCGGTGATCAAGATCCCTGGCAGCGACTCCCCATAGAGGTGGCGAACTGCGTCCATGGCATCGACACCATTTTGATTGTTATCTAAGTGATAATCCGCCAACACAATATCTGGCGCGATGCCTTTTAGGCCCAACTTTATACGCGCATCAGCAAAGTCTGCTGCACAAATCACCTCACATTGCCAACGACTTAACAGGCTTTCAAGCCCAGCCAAAATAGCCTCTTCGTTGTCGATACATAACACTTTTAATCCTGCAAGAGGTTGTAAGGGAGTCGGTAATTTTTTCACTGTGGGAACTGCTGCTTTTTGGCCTAGCGGGACGGTAATTGAAAAAACAGAGCCTTCACCCAATACTGACTGAACATGAATATCATGCTGTAACACGCGTCCAATTCTGTCCGCTATCGCCAGCCCTAACCCTAAGCCGCTGGCACGTCGACTCTCGAGATTATCGAGTCGCTTAAACTCTTTAAAGATCTCTTTAGTCGCGCTCTCATCAATACCACAACCGGTATCTAACACTTGAATTTCAAGCTTGTCACCACGGTAACGACAGCCCAGTAACACCCGACAACCTTTGGCATAACGATAGGCGTTAGTTAAAAAGTTCTGCAACACGCGCCTCAGTAAATTCGGATCTGAATTAATGGTTGCCGTGCTACCAACTGCGCTAAAAGTAATGGCACTGTCTTTCGCCATCGCTTCAAATTCAATCGTTAAACCATCAAGCAGCTCTGCAACGGCAAAATCACGGCGATTGACCTCTACCGTTCCTGAGTCCAATTTAGAAATATCGAGCAGATCCGTCAGTAGCTCTCCTGCTATTTTTAATGAGCTGTTCACATGATTGAGTGTCGTGGTGGCTTCTTGATCCAAATGAGGGTATTGCGATAGTGATGCAGTAAACAGACGCGCCGCATTAAGTGGCTGCATTAAGTCATGACCTACAGCGGCCAAAAACTGACTCTTAGACGCATTCGCCATTTCTTCTTGGGCTTTAGCCGCTAATAACTGGCTATTAAGCCTTGATAATTCATAGGTTCTCTCTTGTACGCGCGCTTCAAGGGTATCGTTTGATTCTTGCAGTGCTTTAGCTTGCAATCGATATTGAGTGATGTCAGTAAACGTCATGACAAAGCCGCCGCCAGGCATGGGGTTGCCTTGAATTTTAATCACTTTTCCATCTGCGCGCTGCCGCTCAGATACATGCTCAGTCCCATTACGCATGTGCTGAACTCGCTTATCCACTTGCTCATCAATATCCCCCGCACCACAATAACCTCGCTCTGCATTAAAGCGGATCACATCGCTTATTGGCATCCCGGCTTGTAAAAAGTGCTCAGGATATTCATATAACGCGGCATATTTAACGTTCCAAGCCACCAAATGTAAATCTCGATCAACCACACTCATCCCTTCATAAGCGTGTTCAATCGCCCCTCTTAACATATCTTGGCTCAAGATAATTTTAGACGATGCTTCATCAACCAAACTAAACACTTCATCAAGTGCCAAATCGCGCCCTTGCATCACAGAGTCCATGACCAAAGCGGCGCTGGACGCCCCCAATACTCCCGCTAGCATATGCTCGGTATGGGCAATTAATTCTGCTGA
>JAOIUG010000115.1 GCA_028223395.1 Shewanella sp. | reverse complement strand
GTTTACAAAAAGAGATCAAGCAGCGTAAAGCTGTCGAACAAAAACTGGTGCATGAGGCTAAACACGACAATCTCACCGGTTTACCCAATCGAGCCATGTTTATGGATCGATTATCACAATCAATCAAACACATTCGTCGTCATGCTGATCACAAGTTTGCGGTATTGTTTATCGACATGGATAGATTCAAACTGCTCAATGATACGCTAGGGCATTTAGCAGGCGATCGCTTTCTTATTGAAATCGCCAGACGCTTAACGCTTTGCATTAGAAGTAATGACATGCTTGCGCGGTTAGGCGGCGATGAATTTGTGATTTTATTAGACACCATTAGCACGACACAAGATGCTGAAGACGTCGCAGAACGTATTCTAACGATATTATCAGCCCCTTATACGCTGTCTAACCAACAGTTTAATTCCAGTGCCAGTATTGGTTTAGCCATCAGCGGCCAAACTCATTGCGATACCAGTGAGTCTATGTTGCGCCATGCTGATAACGCGATGTATCAAGCGAAATCTAAAGGTAAAGCCTGTTACGTCATTTTCAATCACGCCCGTAACCCACAATTGTTTCAAGAGCTGGCACTCGATTGCGATTTAGGATCGGCGATAAAACAACGTCAGTTAACCGTCAACTTATTGCCTATCGTAAACTTGAGCACACAAAACGTGATTGCACTAGAGCCACAACTGTATTGGCAGCACCCTACGCTAGGCCAAATAAAGTCGCTTCAACTGCGCAACATTGCCGAGCAGCACAACATGCTCATTGAGCTTGATAATTACATGCTGACATTGCTCAATCATCATTTTGACACACTCGAGCAGTGTTTCGGCCCTCATTTACACTTACAACTCTCAATTTCAAGCCAACACCTGGCTCACAAACATACTATCAGAGCGCTCAAAAATAGCATCAAACTGTGTGACTTTGATTTAACTCGATTAACTTTGTTTTTTAATGAAAAAGAAATCATTCAAAATCCCCATAGCCACATTAATGCGTTTGAGCAACTCAGTGGCGCTCACGTAAAGCTGGGGATTGATTGTTACGGTAGCGCCCATAGTGCAATAAGCAGTTTAGCCTTTTTGCCTATACACGCATTAAAACTCGATCGCAGCTACAGTGATCACTTTGAGAGCCCGCAACACCTAAAACTGATTAAAGCCCACTACAGCAGTGCGCGTGCATTAGAACTCGAGGTCTTTGCAACCGGAATATCAAGTGAGCAAGATTGCCAAGTGCTCAGTGACATTGGCTTTACAGTAGGCCAAGGCACGGCGCTTGGGACCGTATGTGAACTCGATAAGCTAAGCAATATGAACCCGATAAACAATGCAAACTACGTATAACATACAGCTGCGAGATAAAGCCTCGCATGCACTTACGAGGCTGTATAACACCATCAACGTATCGCACTTTTACCTATTACCATAAATTGACTCAGGACTTTTTGAACATATCCCTTAAACTCGCAATATTGGCTTTACCCGATTGTTGACGCTGCTCTACACTCTGGGGCGGCTTTTTATTTTCCCAGATCAAGTCATCTTGAGGTAATTCTTTCAAAAAACGGCTGGGCTCACAGCGGATGGTTTCGCCAAACTGACGTCGTTCACGACAAATAATAAACCACAATTCCTTTTGCGCTCGTGTTATCCCCACATAGGCTAAGCGTCGCTCTTCATCAACATTGCCTTCATCAATACTGCTTTGATGCGGTAAAATCCGCTCTTCAGCGCCCACCATAAACACATAAGGAAACTCCAGCCCTTTTGAGGCATGTAACGTCATCAACTGTACTTGATCGCCGCCTTCGTCTTCATTATTGCGCTCCATCATGTCGCGCAATGTTAAGCGCGCCACCACTTCAGGTAAGCTCATGGCCTCGTCAAGCTCATCGCCCGCTAGCATTTCCGTCACCCAACGGTATAACTCTGAGATATTTTTCATTCGCATTTCAGCGGCTTTAGCGCTAGCACTTGTCTCATAGAGATAGTCTTCATAATTAATATTACGAATGAGCTGTTTAACCGCTTCCACAGGATCGCCTCGTTCCGCACAATCACCCATTTCGACCACAAAACGGCCAAACTGATACAATGACGTCATCGCAGCGGGGGCTAACTCATGGTTAAGATCGGCCTCAAAAATTGCCGCAAACATGGAAATTTGTTTCTTATTGGAAAAATTACCCAAGCGCTCTAGTGTCGCAGGGCCAATTCCACGTTTAGGTAAATTCACGATCCTTAAAAAAGCATTATCGTCATCAGGATTTACCACCAGCCGTAAATAAGCCATGATGTCTTTAATTTCTGCACGTCCAAAAAAGGATGTACCACCACTCAATTTATAAGGGATCCGGTTAGTCATTAGCGCTCGCTCCAGTAAACGAGACTGATGATTACCACGATACAAAATGGCGTAATCGCCGTATTGAGTCCGGCCCACAAATTTATGGCGGATCATCTCCGCAACCACTCGCTCTGCTTCTTGTTCCTCATTGGCTGCAATTAAGACTCGAATGGGTTCACCATAAGCTAACTCACTAAATAACGATTTTTCATAAACATGTGGATTATTTGCAATGAGGATATTCGCGGCACGCAAGATCCGCTGACTAGATCGGTAATTTTGCTCCAATTTAATCAACTTTAATTTAGGAAAGTCCTTGCCCAGCAATACCAAGTTTTGCGGTTTTGCCCCGCGCCAAGAGTAAATAGATTGATCGTCGTCTCCCACCACCGTAAAGCGCGCTCTTGGCCCGACTAACAGTTTAACCATCTCATACTGGCTGGTATTAGTGTCTTGATATTCATCCACCAGCATATATTGGATACGCGTTTGCCAGCGAGTTCTCACCTCTTCATTTTGCTTTAACAGCAATGTTGGCAATAAAATAAGATCATCAAAATCTAACGCATTATAGGCTTTCATATGCTGCGCATAGCGATGATAAAGCACAGCAAATAACTGTTGTTGCTCATCCTTTGCAAGCTTAGTGGCTTGTTCAGGAACCACTAAATCTCCTTTCCAGTTTGAAATCGTGCTAGCTAATAATCGCAATAAATCTTTATCTTCATCGAGTTCATCAACGGTCAACTCTTTTAATAACGATAAAGTATCTTGATCATCAAACAGTGAGAAACCCGGTTTTAAACCGACGACTTTATG
>JAOIUG010000114.1 GCA_028223395.1 Shewanella sp. | reverse complement strand
CATCCAGATTTGATATTTTTAATGGTCCAGTTTAGGAAGCAATATGTTAAAACCTTGGAAGACGCAGTTTTGGTTGGCACCTAGTCCGGGTAAAACATTTCATATCAAGCTATTAAGCAAGTTAATCGCAGATATAAAAGAGGGCCGACTTGCACCCAATAGCATGTTGCCAGGGTCGCGCTCCCTCGCAAAACAATTAGGCGTTAACCGCAAAACAATCCAACAAGTTTATGAAGAGCTTGAATCGCAAGGCTGGTTAGTGACAAAACCCAGGCGTGGCACTTTTATTGCCGATATCATTCCAGAGCAGGGTTTATCATATGAAAATAAACAGATGGTTAGTCATACCCAAAAAACAAAATCCGCATCTGAGCTTGTTGAGAATCTCTATAAAGACGCGCTTAATACCGGTCATCGTTTTTCCGCCGCCAATGACGGTATTCCGGATACACGATTGATCCCCTACGAAATACTTGCCAGAGCATATAGAAGAGCGTGTATTAATTTAAGTCGTCACTCAAACCTTGGTTACGGAGATCCGCGTGGAATTAAGGAGCTGCGCAACTCGGTGCAAAGAATGTTATCTGATGACAGGTTTATGAACTGCTCTGCAGAGCAAATTTGCATTATAAGAGGGAGCCAAATGGGCATATATTTAGCCTCCCGAGTATTAGATCCAAGCAAGGGAGCTATTGTGATGGAGGAAATGTGTTATTTACCAGCAAAAGCCGCTTTTGAATCAAATGGTTTTAAGATCTTAAAATGTAAACTCGATAAAGATGGATTGAATATCTTAGCATTAAAAGCGCTATTAACTGAGCATGAAGTTGCTGGGATTTATATTACTCCTCATCATCAATATCCTACAACGGTCTGTTTGCCTATAGATAGAAGGTTAGATTTATTAACGCTGTCTAAGCAATATCAGTTTGCCGTAATAGAGGATGATTATGATCACGAGTTTCATTATGAAACTAAGCCAATCCCGCCGCTTGCAAGTTTGCCAAATTCAGAAAATGTTGTTCACATTGGTTCCATGTCGAAGGTTTTTGCACCGGGTTTAAGGCTTGGTTATGTATCAGCGAATACGCATTTTATTGAAAGGGCGGCGCAAGAAATTGTACTCATTGATAGGCAAGGAAACACAATATCTGAGCATGCTCTATCAGAGTTAATGGAATCAGGCGAAGTCAAAAGGCACATTAGAAAAACAAGAAAGCAGTATCAAGCCAGAAGAGATTTTGCAGCAAACGAGTTTAACAGGGTGTTTGGAGACTCAATTTCATTCACTTTACCCACAGGAGGTATGGCGCTATGGGTCGATATAACACAGCTTGTCAAAGGAAAAAAGCTACATAACTTACCGAATAAACATTCAACCTTGAGCACACAATACAGCGACGAAGCATCAGAGCTTACCCATATCCGTTTTGGATTTGGCGCTATTTCTGAAACAGAAATTACGCAATCAATAGTCGAGTTATCTCTAGCATTAAAAATATAATGGCCAACCTTGGAGCACAGTATGCTTTATTTTGAAGTAATTATAACTTTGTAAGGCGCTGTTAAGTAATATAAAATATTACTCGTTTATACTTTTAAAATCTGCTGAAGAGTTCGGCAGATAGTGAGCGACATGCGCTGCTACCTTGCACTGTGTGGTGATTATTTTAAAAAGCAAAAGGAAGACAGATGATGTTTACATTGGATGTAGATCCAGATTTAGCACTGGCTTTGGTTGAGCACTCTTTTGCGAGTCAATACCTCGATATAGTCTCTTTGCAAAGAGACTATTTAGCGCAATGGCTGGTATGGCCGCCACTTGCCCAAGATGAAGCTTTTTTTGAGCGTTTTATCGAAAAATCATTGCATGATTATACAGCAGGTCACTCTTTAGTGTGTGGCATCATTTATAAGGGGGAACTGGTCGGTAATATCAGTTTCAATCGTATTGACAAACAATTAAGAAAAGTAGAGATAGGCTATTGGCTAAGCCAAGATCATCAAGGTAAGGGGATTGTTAGCAGATCAGTCACTAAACTCATTGATCTCGCTTTTAATCAACTACAAATGGAGAAGGTAGAGGCATTTGTTGCGATAGAGAACCAAGCCAGCCGCAGCGTTTGTGAGCGCTTAGGGTTCAAGCTTGAAGGTGTGATCACCCGAGCTGAACAGCTTAATGGTCGTATGTATGATCATGCAGCTTACGCTCTACGTAAAAGTGATTGGCCAATAGCGCGCTGCCATCATTAAGGCCTGTAGATATAAACAAAAAATCGACATAAAATGAACATTATCAATAACTAAAGAAAAATAAATACGTTCATCTATTCTAAAGATCACCGACAAGCACTCGCTAAACATGTCCGATCATCAATGAAAGTGTCCGATATAAAGCAGTGTCCGACACCAAGAAGTGTCCGGTATAAGAAAAGTGTCCGTGTCCGGTCAAAGCAGTACACTTACGTTGGCTACCGTATGGCAAAGCGCCGGATCAGCGTTGGAACCTATTTGGATAACGCGGTAATTGAGTGACTCTTTGGCAGTTTAAAGCATGAACGATTGCATACAACGCTCGGTAATGTAACACCGTTCAACTATGCGACATGACAAAGTCAGGTGTTGGTTGTGCTTGAGCAGAATAAAGACATTAACTCGAGAAATTTACAGATGAATTAAAACAGAATATTGGTTCGAAATCTATGTATGGTTCAGCTTCCCAGCATTGGGATCTAAACTTTTCGTAAACATCACGAAAAGGAGAAACGACTAATTTGCTTTCATCCATCATTATTTTGGAAAAGTCAGTGGATTTGATAACAATATACATATAATCAAAATAATCATCTTTTTCATAGAATACAGAATCCCAAAAGTAACCTTTTTGCTCCATTTCGCTTTTTGGAAACTCAATATTCTCTCGCATATAAGATATCAACGAATCTAAATGACTACGAGAATTGGGGTTCAGTTTAATTTTTAGTAGCTTAGATTCCATTTTCACCTCTAAAAAAATATAACGCCCTCAATGAAGCCAACAAAATGTAGCGGCGTTTTGGTGTTCCAGCGAGCATGCGAGCGACTTGATGCATAGTTAGATAAAACACATAGACAGGCATCGTTTCACGGTTGTTTTGCCGCAGTTTATTGGCTACTTTGAAGTGGTCAAGTTTTATTGTCCACAAATAGTCTACAACACAGTCAA
>JAOIUG010000113.1 GCA_028223395.1 Shewanella sp. | reverse complement strand
CAATGTAGCACATGGTAAATAATGGCTGAATTCTAACGTAATTGGGCGATGGCATAAAGCTTTGAGTGTAAAACTCGTGGGCCATTGCCGTGAAAACCCTCACGTTAGTATGAGCAGGGCACATCAGCTCGGTGATATAAACTGCATCTGATCACTTTTACGTGTTCAGTAAAGTAAAACTGCTTGGAACCGTGAGTTTTGCAGTGGTAGACTGAACCACCTATTTCTTAATATCGCCGTTGAAGAGAATAATCAATGTTGAAGCTTTACAATACGCTTACCCGCCAAAAAGAACAATTTGTACCAATACAGCCCGGAAAGATTGGCATGTATGTGTGTGGGGTGACCATTTATGATTTATGTCATATCGGTCATGGACGTACTTTTGTTTCATTTGACATGATTGTAAGGTATTTAAGATACAGCGGTTATGACGTTAACTTTCAACGTAATATTACCGATGTCGATGACAAAATTATCAAGCGTGCTAACGAGAACAATGAAAGTTGTGACTCATTAACGGAACGCTTAATTGGTGAAATGCACCGAGATTTTGATTCTCTTAATATGGCGCGTCCTGATTTTGAGCCTCGTGCAACGCTGCATATGCCAGAGATCATTGAGATGGTTGAGAAGCTTATCGCGCGTGAACATGCTTATGTCGCTCCCAACGGTGATGTGTTGTTCAGCGTATCATCGTTCCCAGAATATGGTCGTCTATCAGGGCAAAATCTCGAGCAGTTGCAAGCTGGCGCTCGGGTAGAAGTTGAAGATGCTAAGCGTGATCCAATGGACTTTGTGCTATGGAAAATGTCTAAACCTGGAGAGCCGACTTGGGATTCACCTTGGGGACCTGGGCGTCCGGGTTGGCATATTGAATGCTCTGCAATGAACAGCAAGCACTTGGGTGATCATTTTGATATTCATGGCGGTGGCAGTGATCTTCAGTTCCCGCATCATGAAAACGAGATCGCACAATCTTGCTGTGCACACGGCACTCAGTACGTAAACTATTGGATGCATACTGGCATGGTAATGGTGGATAAGGAGAAGATGTCAAAATCATTGAATAACTTCTTCACCATTCGTGATGTTTTAAACCATTATGATGCGGCGACAGTACGTTACTTTTTGTTGTCAGGCCATTACCGTAGCCAGCTTAATTACTCAGAAGAGAACCTTAAACAGGCTAAATCTGGATTAGCCCGTATTTATACCGCGCTAAAAGATTTGGATCTTACGGTTGATGCGGCACCTGCTGAAGAGTTTGTCGCACAATTTAAACGTGCAATGGATGATGATTTCAATACACCTGAAGCCTACTCTGTGCTGTTTGACATGGTGCGTGAAATTAATCGTCTTAAATTAACTGATATGCAGCAAGCATCAGCCTTAGGTGTTGCGTTAAAGCAGCTTGCTGATGTGTTAGGGATCCTAGGCCAAGATGTTGATACTTTCTTTAAAGGCGAAGGTAGTGACGATGAAGTGGCCGAGATTGAAGCGCTAATTGTTGAGCGTAACCGAGCGCGAAGTGAAAAGGATTGGGCGGCGGCTGATGTAGCACGAGAAGGTCTTAATGCTCTTGGCGTGATTCTTGAAGATGGCCCAGAAGGTACCACTTGGCGTAAGAAGTAACACTCGCGCCTAAATAAAAAAGCCTGCGAATGCAGGCTTTTCTATGTCTGGAACATTTATGCCAAGCCCCAGGGATAGGGGAGCTTGGTATTTATGTTTGGAACACTTATGTAGTTAGCAAGGTATCAGTCGTTATCGTGGTATTGCTCGCAAGCATAAAGTGTATTTTCTAACAAGCTCGCAATAGTCATGGGGCCAACGCCACCGGGGACAGGTGTGATAAAGCTTGCATTTTCAGCAGCTTTTTCAAATTGCACATCACCGACTAGCTTGCCATTTTCTAGACGGTTAATCCCGACATCAATCACAATCGCCCCGGGTTTAATCCACTCACCAGGTATAAAACCGGGTTTGCCGACCGCCACCACAACCAAATCCGCTTGTCTTACTTTTTGTTCTAACTGACGGGTGAAGCGGTGACAAATCGTGGTAGTACAACCTGCCAGCAAGAGCTCCAGTGACATAGGCCGTCCAACAATGTTAGATGCCCCGACAACCACAGCATCTAAACCATAAGTGTCAATCCCTGTGGATTGAATTAACGTCATAATCCCCATTGGCGTACATGAACGTAATACCGGAATACGCTGGGCTAATCGACCAACATTATAAGGGTGAAAACCATCAACATCTTTGTCTGGACGGATCCGCTCAATCACCTTTGACTCTTCAATATGTTCGGGCAGTGGAAGCTGGACTAAAATGCCGTCAATGCTTGGATCATCGTTGCACTGATCAATTAAAGACAATAGGGCGTGTTCAGATGTGTCACTGTCTAAATCGTAAGAGCGAGAAATAAATCCAAGCTCTTCACAGGCTTTACGTTTACTGCCAACGTAAACTTGTGAAGCAGGATCCGCTCCAACGAGGATCACAGCTAAACCTGGTACTCGTTGACCAGCCTCTTTACGGGCGGCGACAGTGTCTTTGAGCTTAGTTCGAATGGTTTGAGCGATAGCTTTACCATCGATGTTTTGAGCGGTCATGGGGCAAGGTGTCCTTTATACAGCGCGATAATAGAAAACGGCGACATTTTAACAGGACATCTGTAAGGTGTCATTGATTTAGGCGATTAACAAACAATTCTGAAATACGGATAATGTGCGCCACTATTACTGTAGCGCGTATCATGCATTTTTGTTTTGAAAGAGGTAGCACTAATCAATACAGGGCAGTTCAACTAAAACGATTAAGGCAGTATAATATTGACCTGCATCGGGGGAATATTCATCAACTCGGTGGTTAACTCGGCAGACACAAAGGCTTTAGCATGTTAATTGAGCAGGTAAATGTTTTTTGTGAAAAAGTCGTTGACGCCATTTAGGCTAAGGGATACTATGCGCTCCGTTCTCAACGAGTAAGTACGTTGTTAACTGAAACAAAAAATACATCCCAATCTGTATTTTGAATATGTTTCATACTCGGTGATTAGCGCAGCCCGGTAGCGCATCTGGTTTGGGACCAGAGGGTCAGAGGTTCGAATCCTCTATCACCGACCACATTTTGAAACTAACGTGGAACGTTAGTTGCCCAGTTCAGGAAATGAATATTATTCATTGCCGAGCGCCCGTAGCTCAGTTGGATAGAGCACCCGCCTTC
>JAOIUG010000112.1 GCA_028223395.1 Shewanella sp. | reverse complement strand
ATGTCAGTATGCGACGTGATCAGCCTTTTATCGCAATTAACTGCGCGGCAATGCCAGACAGTGCGGCTGAAGAAGAATTGTTTGGTTTTGTTAATAATGGCGCTGTCGTCAAACGTGGCTTTTTTGAAGAAGCAGAAGGCGGGACAGTATTTCTTGATGAAATCGCTGAAATGTCGCGATCTGCGCAAGTTAAGTTACTGCGTTTTTTACAGGACGGTGCGTTTAGACGAGTCGGCGGAGATGAAGAGCTGCGCTGTGATGTACGTATTATTTGTTCCACCCAAAAAAACTTAGCTGAGCAATGTCAAACTGGTCATTTTAGAGAAGATCTCTATTATCGCATTCATGTGTTGACCCTTCATGTCCCTTCATTACGTGAGCGTAAAGTGGATATTATTCCACTGACGGAGATGTTCTTAGAGCATTACAGTCAGCAGCTTGCTACCCCGGTAAGGCGGATCTCTGTAGAGTGTCGCGACTATTTGCTAGCCTATGCTTGGCCTGGTAACGTACGGCAACTTAAAAATGCAATTTTTAGAGCCGTGTCAATGGTGGGCGACAGCGCTGAACTCACCGTTGAACAGCTTAAGTTACCTTCTTATGCTGAAGGCTTTGGTTATTTTGATCATCAATTTGAAGGGAGTCTTGAGCAGGCGATGAAACAGTTTGAAGCGAGCTTATTACGCCGCCTTTACCCAGCTTACCCAAGTACAAGGCAATTGGCTAAAAAGCTCGGCGTATCACACACGGCCATTGCAAATAAATTACGCGAATATCAGATCAGTAAACACAAACGCTGATAAACGCTTTTGGCAAGCTGTGAGGTAGGCGTGTGGTTGAGGCTTAATGAGTGTAAAAATATGTTTACACACTAGCACCAGCACGAGCGAGATGTGATTAGACGTATACACTTCCCCTGTTGGAGGAATTGATGTCATGCTAAACGCAGATCAAGTTGAGCGTACAAGCCGCTCCGCTAGCCACATTTTATTAGGAGAATAAGCATGAAGTTAGCAAGTTATGACAACGGACGCCGTGATGGCCAGTTAATGTTAGTGAGCCGTGATCTAACTCAAGCGGTTGCGGTACCCGCGATTGCTCATACTATGCAGCAATTGTTGGATGCATGGGATCTGCTTAATCCCCAGTTAGTTGAATTATATGATGCCTTGAATCAAGGCTTAATGGATAACGCGGTGGAGTTTGATGAAGCAAAATGTCTATCACCTTTGCCACGTGCGTATCAATGGGCGGATGGCAGTGCTTACGTTAACCATGTTGAATTGGTTCGTAAAGCGCGCGGCGCTGAGATGCCTGCAACGTTCTGGACCGACCCTTTAGTGTACCAAGGTGGTTCAGATTGTTTTATCGCGCCTAAAGCGGATATCCCTTTAGCAAGTGAAGAGTGGGGTATTGATTTTGAATCAGAAATCGCAGTGATCACTGATGATGTGCCAATGGGCGTGACCGCTGAACATGCCGATAAACACATCAAACTACTTATGCTAGTTAATGATGTGTCATTGAGAAATTTAATTCCTGGTGAACTGGCCAAAGGCTTCGGCTTTTTCCAAGCTAAACCATCAAGTAGTTTTTCTCCTGTAGCTGTGACACCAGATGAGCTTAATGATAAGTGGCAAGATAGCAAAGTGCATCTACCTTTGATCACTCATCTAAATAACGCGCTTTTTGGCCAGCCAAACGCAGGCGTGGATATGACGTTTAATTTTAGCCAACTGGTGTCTCATGTTGCTAAAACGCGTCCATTGGGCGCGGGTGCCATTATTGGCTCTGGCACTATCTCAAACTATGACCGCAGTGCAGGCTCAAGCTGCTTAGCTGAAACTCGTATGCTTGAAACCATCGCCGATGGCAAGCCAACAACACCATTTATGGGCTTTGGTGACCGGGTTCGTATCGAGATGCTAGATGAGCATAACCAGTCAATCTTTGGCAGCATTGATCAACAAGTTGTCGAATATAAAGCTTAAGTTGCGGTAGGGCTTTAAATTAAATAGAGAAGAGAGTTAATTCGTTGTGAATTAACTCTTTTTTGTTTAAGCATTATGGAGAGAGCAAATATGATGAAACTGTATGGATACTGGCGCTCAAGCGCAGCTTATCGTGTACGAATAGCGCTTAATCATAAAGGATTAACCGCAGAGCAGATCTCGGTGCATTTAGTCAAAAATGGCGGAGAGCAGCATCAATCGTCATACGCGGCGCTTAATGCACAGGAATTAGTGCCCACATTAATTGTGACTGATAATAAAGGTCAAGAGCGTGTGTTAACCCAGTCCGTAGCCATTATTGAATACCTTGATGAAGTTTATAAAGATAACGCGTTACTGCCTGATAATGCTCATGACAAAGCCATTGTGCGTGCCATGTCGTTAACAATCGCATGTGAGGTTCATCCGCTAAATAACCTCAAAGTGTTGCAGTACTTGGGATCGGAATTAGAGATAACTGACAGCGCTAAAACTGCGTGGTACCACAACTGGATCAATCAAGGTTTTGCAGCATTAGAGCAACAACTAGTGCAACACAGCGGTCATTTTTGTTTCGGTAATAACGTGACTTTGGCCGATCTGTGCTTGGTGCCACAGGTGTACAATGCAGAGCGGTTTAAAGTGGACATGACGCCATTTCCTAATATCGTCCGGATCAATGCTCATTGTTTAACGCAGCACGCTTTTATCGAGGCGATGCCTGAGCGTCAACAAGACGCTCACTAACATGCTTAGTGTTGAACATCGCTGTGCAATCTATCTTCACGGTTTTTATTATTGTTGCCACAATTTGACTTTGTAATGACCGTGGAAAAAGATGGCGGCTGCTGAATAACTGACGAACGCACCGCACAGCAATGCCCATTTAACGTCTAATAAACTCAGTAAGCTGCCGATCCCTGCTGCAAGTAAATTACCCAAGCAAAAAACTGTGACCAGCATGCCCATAAGTTGGCCTTGGGGATTATTTTGATAGGCGTTAGATAAATAGACGGGTAAAAAACCATTATAAATAGCAATTCCTACGCCCATTAGCGCAAAAGAGATTAAATAAAATTGGTTGTCAATAAAGGGCAGCGCCATCAAAGCAGAGCCAAATAAGATCACTCCGATTAAACCTGCGTTTGCGTGTGACATTATGCGTTGGATGATTGGATTAACCCATATACTGGTAAAAATCATACAAGCGGTTAAAAACACCGTCGCCCAGCTGATCTCAACGGGGAT
>JAOIUG010000111.1 GCA_028223395.1 Shewanella sp. | reverse complement strand
CGTACCGTTAATCACGGCATATGAAGATACACTTGCTACTCTGAAGCCCATTCTCCGTTATTTTTAGCTCTAACCCACGGCTGAGAAAACCAATAATATCCTTTTTTATGCCGACTCGGTGCCGTGCAGTTATAGCGTGAACGCCCTGCTGGCAAATCAAACGTGGCGCGCAGAGTAAATTCATCATCGTTCAGCCAAGTCGGCTTTTTAGCCCCTTGCCCTTGAATAAAGCACGTCAGCTGTGAGGCATTAATGTCTGACATGTCCAATTTGACTGTTATTTCTGGTCGCCATTGCCCTTGTGGTAATTGCGGCTCACTATGGCTTTGCGCAATAACGGGCATATTAAGGCTGTGTAATTTTACTTTTAAGCTGTTGAGATCGGCATATGCGCCAGCGACTGGAAATCTGGGTAATGCCGTTAAAGAAGAGTACACACCAGCGGCACCTGAATGCTGACCAAAAGCGACATAACCATGCTGAGTGAGCAGCTCTTGGATCGGTTGATTATATTCGCCATAAGGGTAAGCCAGCATTTTATGATGCTGACCTGTCGCCTTGGTAATTTCGGCTTCAGTACGCAAAATATTTTGTTCAACACGTGTCAGCCATTGCTGCTGACTTTCACCTTGGCGCATACGAATAAGGTGCTCATGCCCCCAACTGTGATTCGCGATTTCAGCGCCCTCTTTAGCTAACGTGATAAGCTGCTGCCAATCCATCATGTTGCCATAGCCTTTGAGTATCGGCTCCACTGAGACAAAAACCGTGTAGGGAAATTTGTATTGCTTTAAGATGGGGTGGGCAGTATGAGCAATGCTTTGGTAACCATCATCAAAGGTAATTGCAATGGTGTTAGCCGGTAAAGGTTGCTGCTTTTTTATTGCCTTGACGACTGCTGATAGCGGTACGACATTAAAATTATTATCAGCAAGATACTGCATCTGCGTGCTAAATTGTGATGGCGTCACGCTGGTTGCCGCGGGCGTTAAATCCGACACATGGTGATACTGCAAAATCACGGCTGCTTGCGCCGTAAATCCTACCATTGTTAGCAATATCAATAATACATTTTTATACATAGGGATAAGATCTCAACATGATTGCCGTACTGTTAAACCGACAGAAAAATCGACAGCTTTTTGCGCTCGCTGTTCCGATGATTTTGTCCAATATTACCGTGCCTCTGCTTGGGCTTGTCGATACTGCCGTTGTGGGTCATCTCAGTAATGCCTATTATTTGGGCGGCGTCGCGGTAGGGTCAACAATTATAACGTTAATTGTATGGTTACTGGGTTTTTTACGTATGGCAACCACAGGCTTAGTAGCGCAGGCTTATGGCGCGGGTGACACTGAGCGGCAATATCGCCTTTTAGTCCAAGCGGGAAGCCTCGCATTGCTGCTGGGCAGTGCGGCCGTTTTATTGCAATTGCCTATCATCAATTTGGCGATGTCGTTGTCTGATGCTAGCGTCGAAGTACAACAATATTGCCGTGAATATTTTCAAGTGCGAGTGTGGTCAATTCCATTTGCGTTACTCAATCTAGTGATGCTTGGCTGGTTACTGGGCCGGCAACAACCTAAAGCGGCAATGTGGCAATTGATTGTGGCCAATATCGTCAACATTGGGTTAGATCTCTTGTTTGTGATCGGTTTAGATTGGGGCGTACGCGGCCCGGCTTTAGCGTCTGTATTTGCAGATATATCAGGCTTTGTGGTGGCACTCATATTAGTTAAGCAGCAGCTGAATCGTTCTGGTGGGTTTCATTTACGGTCTATTTTTAGGCAACTTTCTCTGCAAAGCTATCGACAATTGGTCAGCTTAAATACTGACATTTTTGTCCGCAGCTTGTGCTTACAGCTGTCAATCACCTTTATGACGTTTCACGGTGCAAGTTTGGGAGACAATACCGTAGCAGCCAACGCCGTTTTGCTTAACCTTGTGTTGCTTATCTCTTATGCACTCGACGGTATTGCATATTACGCCGAGGCTGAAGTGGGCAAAGCCTATGGCCAACAAAATGCAACGTTAATGAAAGAGTCCGTTATATTAGCTTGGGCTTGGTCTGCCATCGCAGCAATTGGCTTTACTGTGTTTTTTGCACTGGCGGGTCACTCTATTATTAGTGTGTTAACCAACATTCCCCCAGTACGACAAATGGCAGATCAATACCTTATCTGGGTTATCTTTTTGCCATTACTGGCGTTTGGATCTTACCTTTTTGACGGTGTTTACATTGGAGCAGCGCAGGGAAAAATTATGCGTAACACAATGATAATTTCAACCTTTGGTGTGTTTTTTCCAACGTGGTATTTATTGCAAACCCAAGGAAACCATGCGCTATGGGCCGCAATGAGTACGTTTATGCTCGCGCGCAGTCTGACGCTGTCGGCTCATTACTGGTTTACGTTAAGATACTGTTTAGATAAGCCTGTGTCACAAACGTCAGCTTAAACCTGCTAGCGCTTAGCGAGGTGTATTGATAACAAAAAACGCGACTGATGGCCGCGTTTTTTATTTGTGATGTTACCGCTTGCTATTACTGGTAAGAGTGATCACCATGTTGGTGCTCTGTCACATCTTTCACACCAGTTAGCTCGCCTGGGAACATATCAAGCAGTTGTTTTTCAATACCATCTTTAAGGGTGACATCAACCATAGAGCAACCATTACAACCACCACCAAACTGCAGTACAGCGACACCTTCTTCAGTGATTTCAACTAATAAGATGTTACCGCCGTGGCTGGCTAACTGCGGGTTGATCTCGGACTGAATAACATACTCAATTCGCTCAACTAATGGCGCATCACCCGATACTTTACGCATTTTAGCGTTAGGGGCTTTTAATGTGAGCTGTGAGCCGAGTTGATCGGTCACAAAGTCGATGGTTGCTTCTTCAAGAAAAGGAGCACTTTTCTCATCAACCATAGCGGTAAAACCATTAAACGCTAACTCAGTGTCATCGGCTTCAACGGCATCTGGCGGGCAATAAGACACACCGCACTCAGCCTGCGCTGTGCCTGGGCTGATAACAAAGACACGAATATGAGTTCCTTCAGGCTGATCTGATAACAAATTAACAAAATGTGCCTGAGCTGTTTCGGAAATGGTAATCATGAAAACATCGCTCCGTCAGGAATAAACCTGAGTGTTTTAGTAAGAATTAGCCCTATAATACTCTGACTAGGCGCCGCTTTGTAGCCCTTAATCGCCATCAAGTTAACTATCGCTCATCTGAGCGTCGC
>JAOIUG010000110.1 GCA_028223395.1 Shewanella sp. | reverse complement strand
CATCGTGGCCGCGACGCACAGCTGGAATGGCTTGCTGCTGAATTGGCGTCATTTTTTGATAACCGCATTCAGAGATGGCGCGCAAAATCTCGGGAGCAAAACTAAAAGATTCAAATCTCATGATGAGGGTCCTGTAATCAACGATTCAACCGCTAGCGTACGGCGCTAACGTCTACCGACCATTAAAATGGCGGTGGCGGAGTATAGCAAACTTTAGCTTAAAACCTGTACTTATTTTAGTGCTAGCAGGGCAATAAAAAGCAGCGTGTTAACGCTGCTTTTTAGTTGAAGGATAAATTAAATGGCGGCAGTGACTTTGTTGAGCCAGTTGAGTTCATCACCTTGCAAGTGCGCTGCGAGTTTGTCTCGCACTTGTTGGTGGTATTGATTAAACCAGTCAATTTCGGCCTGAGTCAGTAAGCTTTTATCGATAAGACGCGCATCCATCGGGATAAAGGTTAATGGCTCAAATTCGAGCATGTCACGCTCTGCATTGGCGAGCGTGACTGAAGGACGAACCACAACGAGGTTTTCTAGACGGATCCCAAACTCGTTCGCGCGGTAATAGCCCGGCTCATTTGACAATACCATGCCGGCCATTAATGGCACAGGGCTTCTGTTTTTGGCGATGCCTTGCGGCCCTTCATGCACACTGAGAAAATGCCCAACACCATGACCTGTTCCGTGGTCAAAATCAAAACCGTGCTGCCATAAGTATTGGCGTGCAAAAGCATCCAGTTGCTGGCCCGATGTACCTTGAGGAAACTTTGCTTGATCTAACGCGATGTGCCCTTTTAGCACTAAAGTGACCATCTTGCGTTGTTCATCGCTCACAGCGCCAATTGCAATGGTGCGAGTGACGTCTGTGGTTCCGTCTAAGTATTGTGCCCCTGAATCGACAAGGTAAATACTATCGCGCGTCATGCTGGCGGGAGTCCCATTATTGTGATTGTAATGACACATGGCTGCATTGACACCGGTGGCTGAGATGGTGTCAAAGCTTGGCTCTTGATATAGGGGATCTTGTAAGCGGAAGCTTTCTAGTTTATCGGCAAGCTGACCTTCATCATGCAAGCGATCGGCTTCAACTTCGCTGTCTAACCAGGCTAAAAATCGGCTCACGGCCACGCCGTCACGAATGTGACAGGCTTTCATGCCACTAAGTTCAGTGTCATTTTTTTGCGCTTTGGGGATCGCAACCGGATCGGCTCCTGCGATAAGTTCAGCGCCTGCCTGTTGAGCGGTGATCTGTAGCCATGCATTGGTGGTGTCTGGGCTGGCGAGCACTTTTAGGCCATTGAGCCGTTGGAGCGCAGCTTCGAGATCGGCTTCTGCTTTAAAGGTTACGCCCTCACCTACATGCTGCTCTATGCCCGCTGGCAGTTTATTGAGATCGGTAAATAACACCATGTCACCGTTAGCATGTAACAGTGCGGTGCCTAAGACTACGGGCAAGCGTGGTACGTCTTTGCCGCGAATGTTGAGTAACCAACAAAATGAATCGAGCGCAGCGATAATCGCTACATCAGCGCCCGCGGCTTTAACTGCCGCGCCGATAGTGCTGCGTTTTTCAATGCTGCTACGGCCAGCACTTTGTTCGCTAAAGGCCATTATGGGTGCGTTAGAGGCTTGTGGTCTGTCATGCCAGTTGGCATCAATGGGGTTTTCTTTGACTGCAACCAATGCAATTTGCGCTTTATTTAAGACGTGTTGCGCGTCGTTATACCAAGATAATGTGTGTAATCTCGGGTCAAAGCCGACGTTAGCGTTAGCCTCAAGATTCTGTGCTAACCACTGCGCTTGCGGAACATCGTATAAGCTTAAATATTCAAAAAGTTGAGGGTCAACTTGTTGGCGAACTTGTACGGTATAGCGTCCATCAACAAAGATGGCAGCGGCGTCTTTTAAGACGATAACGGCCCCAGCGGAGCCGGTAAAATCACTGGCCCATAACATGCGTTCGTTATGAGCTGGCACATACTCGCCTAAATACTCATCAGCACGAGGAATAATAAAAGCATCAAGGTTGGATTTTGCCATCTCGGTTCGGATAGCGCTAAGGCGTGCGGCAATGGTTGTTGACATTATGGCTCCAAGCTATCACCTAAACAGCAATAGGGTAGGCGCTGCAGGTGGTAAATAGTGATTAGTTTGCGTTGAGTTTAATGTCGAGGTTATCACACTCTCTTGCCGCTAGGGAGCAGCATTTAAGCTTATTTAAAGAAGGCTTCAGTAACAGGTTTTATCTTCAGTAAGAGAGCGTAACGTTGATGATAGCGCACTGTATTTTTTGATATTGACACCTTTATGAGCCTTGAGTCAGTAACGGTTGTGTGGCGGCGCTTATGGTATCGCGTAGCCATTTTTGGGCTTTGTCTTGCTCGCAACGAGAGTGCCAAACAAGGTTGTACGCTAAACTGGGCAGCTTGAAAGGCAGAGGTTTGACCGTCAATTGATGACGTTGAGCGACTATTTCAGCCATGCCTTCAGGCAGTGTGATGATAATTGGATGGATGTTTTGCAGGGCTAAGGCGCTGTCGATATGCGGAGTTCTCAGTAATTCAGTGCGCGCTGGATAGTGACTTACCGCATCATCAAGCAAGGCTTTTACTCCTTCACTAATGGCGATGGTTGCGTGAGGATAGCTGAGATAATCTTCTAAACTCATGTCGCACTGAGCCAGTGGGTGATCGGCTGAGAGTAAACAGCTGACACCGACTTTACCTAAAAAGGTATGGTGTAAATTCACGGTTTGGCCTATTGCACGGCATATTGCCATATCTGCGCCTTTAACACTGAGCTGCGCTTGTAACTCGGTATGTTGTACCGGCAAGATCTCTAACCTGATGTTGGGGGCTTGCTGATAAATACTTGGTAAGATAAATGGAATAAGTGCCTGCATGGCATAATCGGTAACGGCAATCGAAAACTGCTGGTGGCAATGGCTTGGCACAAATGTTTTGGGTGTCAGAAGCTTAATTAACTCTCCTGTTGGTTGCTGTAGTTGCTGGTAGCACTCTAGTGCAAACTGGGTGGGGACGAGTTGTTGTCCGACTCGAGAAAAGAGAGGATCATCGAGCATGTTGCGTAATCTGGCCAAAATGCGACTGGTGGCGGATTGGCTCAGGTACAGTCTTTTTGCAGCTTGAGTGACACTGCGCTCCTCTACCAAAATTTGCAGGGCTATCAGTAAGCTCAGATCTTGGCGGTAGATCTCTTCTAATTCCATATCTTTAGCCTTTTTGATTAACAGAACGCTATTTTTACAGCAACGGAGCATGATAATACTAGCGTGAA
>JAOIUG010000109.1 GCA_028223395.1 Shewanella sp. | reverse complement strand
ATTGAGTTCTAAACACTTACACATTAAGTGTCTTGGCTTGTGAGTTAACATGAATATGTTGATAAGCGAGTTAAAAATTCTAATTTTGGCGAAAGTAGAAACCATTAGTTACGATACGACTGTTTTAAGCTTACCCGCTTGAAACAACGGATATCTCTCATAGAGACTTATTTGGGTTGTATGGTTAAGTGACTAAGCGTATATGGTGGATGCCTTGGCAGTCAGAGGCGATGAAGGACGTAGTAACTTGCGAAAAGCGTTGGCGAGCTAGTAACAAGCATTTGAGCTAACGATGTCCGAATGGGGAAACCCACTAGCATAAGCTAGTATCTTTAACTGAATACATAGGTTAAAGAGGCAAACCCGGGGAACTGAAACATCTAAGTACCCGGAGGAAAAGAAATCAACCGAGATCCCCCTAGTAGCGGCGAGCGAACGGGGGTTAGCCCTTAAGCGTAGAGGGTGTTAGTGGAATGTGTTGGAAAGCACAGCGGCACAGGGTGATAGCCCCGTACATGAAAACTAACTTTACGTGAAAACGAGTAGGACGGGACACGTGACATCTTGTCTGAATATGGGGGGACCATCCTCCAAGGCTAAATACTCCTGACTGACCGATAGTGAACCAGTACCGTGAGGGAAAGGCGAAAAGAACCCCTGTGAGGGGAGTGAAATAGAACCTGAAACCGTATACGTACAAGCAGTGGGAGCGGTTCTTGAGACCGTGACTGCGTACCTTTTGTATAATGGGTCAGCGACTTACATTTTGTAGCGAGGTTAAGCGAATAGCGGAGCCGTAGGGAAACCGAGTGTTAACTGCGCGTTTAGTTGCAAGGTGTAGACCCGAAACCCGGTGATCTAGCCATGGGCAGGTTGAAGGTTGAGTAACATCAACTGGAGGACCGAACCGACTTATGTTGAAAAATGAGCGGATGACTTGTGGCTGGGGGTGAAAGGCCAATCAAACCGGGAGATATCTGGTTCTCCTCGAAAGCTATTTAGGTAGCGCCTCGTACGAATACCATTGGGGGTAGAGCACTGTTAAGGCTAGGGGGTCATCCCGACTTACCAACCCTTTGCAAACTCCGAATACCAATGAGTACTATACGGGAGACACACGGCGGGTGCTAACGTCCGTCGTGAAAAGGGAAACAACCCAGACCATCAGCTAAGGTCCCAAAGTTATTGCTAAGTGGGAAACGATGTGGGAAGGCTTAGACAGCTAGGATGTTGGCTTAGAAGCAGCCATCATTTAAAGAAAGCGTAATAGCTCACTAGTCGAGTCGGCCTGCGCGGAAGATTTAACGGGGCTAAGCAATACACCGAAGCTATGGGTTTGCACTTAGGTGCAAGCGGTAGAGGAGCGTTCTGTAAGCGGTTGAAGGTGAAGGGGTAACCCACACTGGACGTATCAGAAGTGCGAATGCTGACATGAGTAACGATAAAGGGAGTGAAAAACTCCCTCGCCGAAAGACCAAGGGTTCCTGTCCAATGTTAATCAGGGCAGGGTGAGTCGACCCCTAAGGCGAGGCCGAAAGGCGTAGTCGATGGGAAACAGGTTAATATTCCTGTACTTCTGCTAACTGCGATGGAGAGACGGAGAAGGCTAGGCTAGCGCGGCGTTGGTTGTCCGCGTTTAAGGCTGTAGGCTGTGTACTTAGGCAAATCCGGGTACACACTAGGCTGAGAGTTGATGACGAGGTCCTAAGGGACTGAAGTAGTTGATGCCATGCTTCCAGGAAAATCTTCTAAGCTTCAGGTTAGTAGGAATCGTACCCCAAACCGACACAGGTGGTTGGGTAGAGAATACCAAGGCGCTTGAGAGAACTCGGCTGAAGGAACTAGGCAAAATGGTACCGTAACTTCGGGAGAAGGTACGCTGCCGGCGGTGATAGGACTTGCTCCTTAAGCTGCTGGCAGTCGCAGATACCAGGTGGCTGCAACTGTTTATCAAAAACACAGTACTGTGCAAACTCGCAAGAGGAAGTATACGGTATGACGCCTGCCCGGTGCCGGAAGGTTAATTGATTGGGTTATCTTCGGAGAAGCTCATGATCGAAGCCCCGGTAAACGGCGGCCGTAACTATAACGGTCCTAAGGTAGCGAAATTCCTTGTCGGGTAAGTTCCGACCTGCACGAATGGCGTAATGATGGCCACGCTGTCTCCAGCCGAGACTCAGTGAAGTTGAAATTGCGGTGAAGATGCCGTATACCCGCGGCTAGACGGAAAGACCCCGTGCACCTTTACTATAGCTTGGCACTGAACATTGAACCTACATGTGTAGGATAGGTGGGAGACTTTGAAGCTTCGTCGCTAGATGGAGTGGAGTCAACCTTGAAATACCACCCTTGTAGTTTTGATGTTCTAACCGCGGCCCCTGGATCGGGGTTCGGGACAGTGCCTGGTGGGTAGTTTGACTGGGGCGGTCTCCTCCCAAAGAGTAACGGAGGAGCACGAAGGTTGGCTAAGTACGGTCGGACATCGTACGGTTAGTGCAATGGCATAAGCCAGCTTAACTGCGAGACAGACACGTCGAGCAGGTACGAAAGTAGGTCATAGTGATCCGGTGGTTCTGTATGGAAGGGCCATCGCTCAACGGATAAAAGGTACGCCGGGGATAACAGGCTGATACCGCCCAAGAGTTCATATCGACGGCGGTGTTTGGCACCTCGATGTCGGCTCATCACATCCTGGGGCTGAAGTCGGTCCCAAGGGTATGGCTGTTCGCCATTTAAAGTGGTACGCGAGCTGGGTTCAGAACGTCGTGAGACAGTTCGGTCCCTATCTGCCGTGGGCGTTGGATGATTGAAGGAAGCTGCTCCTAGTACGAGAGGACCGGAGTGGACGAACCGCTGGTGTTCGGGTTGTTATGCCAATAGCATTGCCCGGTAGCTACGTTCGGAATCGATAACCGCTGAAAGCATCTAAGCGGGAAGCGAGTCCTAAGATGAGTCATCCCTAGGAATTTAATTCCTCTAAAGAGCCGTTCGAGACTAGGACGTTGATAGGTCAGGTGTGTAAGCGTTGTGAGGCGTTGAGCTAACTGATACTAATGACTCGTGAGGCTTAACCATACAACCCTGATGGGTTTTATGAGACTGATGTTTCTTATAGAAACCAGAATTAGAATAAGCACTTAATGTGTGTTTAACTCAATAGTTAATTTCAGTTTACTTGCGACAGCGAGTAACAGCTTTTCAAATTTAGTTATTTGGTTAATTACGCAGGTAATTGTTTGGCTGACAAAGCCGTGACGAGCGAGCCGCGGAGTGTACTTTAGTACATGAGCAGTGCAGTGAGGAAACAATACCGTCAGACGGACAATTAACCAGTAAGAATTTGTCTGGAAACCATAGAGCTGTGGCCCC
>JAOIUG010000010.1 GCA_028223395.1 Shewanella sp. | reverse complement strand
ACATTTCACATTTTCTTTTATCAAACCCTTACATTTATTACCTTGCCAATAAGCGTGATCAGTAACTATGTATTCAACATTTGCAATTTCACAAGATATAGCAGCAGTATTATTAAGGGAATGTACGTGAAATACAGTTTCTTTCAGATTTTTAATACTAGCAATTCGATTTGCATCCGCAAGTATCTTTAAGCTTTCCTTTATTGAATAGCCTTTAACCTTACAAGTTCGAAACCTAACAATACCAAATACTGCATAAACAATCTGTTGAAGTTTACAATTATAAGATAAGACATCTTTAGAAATAGGCTTCTCAATCTCATTTGAAAATATTGATACATTAACACCTTGAAGTTTTAAGTTCTTGTATAATTCATATATATGGCTTGCTATCCCCCCGTTTACTCTCCCGCCAAGTTCAACAGGTAGACAACCAATAAGGCAAACTTTCATAATCTAAGGCCTCACCAAATCCCTTTAGTATCAACAATTATACCTGAATCAATATTTAGAGCCTTAAATTCTACATGGTCAACCAGCATCACATGAACATCGCCACATTCAAATGCTGATTCAGTAGATAAAAGCTCGATATTACCAAGTGATAAGGGCAATGCTTTTATATTAGGCTCTACTGTGACTACCCTTCCAGAATGTAACTCTGCAATTTGCTTAGTTATATTAAGTGCAGGGCTTTCTCTTAAATCGTCAATATCAGGTTTAAAAGCTAGTCCATAGCAAGCAATGGTCACATCTTTAACCGTTTTGGTCGGATTAGCTTGCAAAAACTCCGCTACAGCTAGCTTGACTTTATCGATAACCCATTCAGGCTTAGCATCATTCACTAATCTGGCAGTGTGGATTAACTTTGCTTCTTCAGGGGTCTTGGAAACAATAAACCAAGGATCAACAGCGATACAATGACCACCAACTCCAGGGCCTGGCTGCAATATATTAATACGAGGGTGACGATTAGCTAATGAAATCAATTCCCAAACATTGATATCTAATTTGTCACAAATAATTGAAAGCTCGTTAGCAAATGCAATTTGGACATCCCTACAACTATTCTCTGTCAGCTTCGCCATTTCTGCCGTGCGTGCATTAGTAATTACACAATCACCTTGAACAAATGTTTTATACAACTCAACAGAACGTTCAGAACAACGCGAAGACATGCCACCGATAACTCGATCGTTTTCTACTAGTTCACGAACAACATGCCCGGGCAAAACACGTTCTGGACAATGTGCAACGTTTACATCTGCATTTTCTCCAGTCACTTGAGGGAAAGTTAAATCAGTTCTCGCTTCTGCTAACCACGCAGCAACCTGCTCTGTCGCGCCTACTGGTGAAGTTGATTCTAAAATTACCAAATCGCCTTTTTTCAATACAGGAGCAATACCTTCACAAGCTGATTTAATATAGCTCAAATCAGGCTCAGGCACGTCTCCTTCATCACAAGGTAGAAAAGGTGTCGGAACTGCAATCAAAAAAGCATCAGCAGGCTCAGGCTTTAAAACCGCTTTTAAATATCCTTCACTCACAGCTGCGTGCACAATCATGTCTAAATCAGGCTCTACAATATGAATCTTGCCCTGATTGATCGTATCTACTGCATGTTGATTAACATCAACACCAATAACCTTCTTTTTACGTGATGCAAACATCGCTGCAGTCGGCAGACCGATATAACCTAAACCGATAACTGATATAGTTTCGAAAGACATTTAATTACTACCTTTAAATTGTTTCTAATACATTAAGAATTTTTTGACATGCAAAACCGTCGCCATAAGGGTTATGAGCAAAGCTCATCTTTTTGTATGCTTCGTCGCTGGTTAATAAAAGATTCAAGTTATCAACGATGACCTTTATATCTGTACCAACCAACTTTACCGTTTCAGCTTCAACAGCCTCTGGTCGCTCAGTGGTATCACGCATAACTAAAACAGGCTTACCTAAAGATGGCGCTTCTTCTTGAATACCACCAGAATCTGTTAGAATGATATTTGAGCGCATCATTAAATAAATAAATGGAAGGTACTGCTGTGGCTCGATGAGATAAATATTCTCAATGCCCGCCAAGATACGATTTACTGGCTCACGGACATTTGGATTAAGGTGCATAGGGTATAAAATCTGCGTATCCGGATGCGCTTTTGCTGTAATAGCTAAAGCTTCGCAAATACGTTCGAACCCACCACCAAAACTCTCACGTCGGTGTCCTGTAACTAGAATCAATTTCTTATCTTCATCTAAGAATGGAAACTGAGATGCAAGCGTTCGCTTTAAGTCTTCATCACTTTCAATTTTATCTTTAACCATTAACAATGCATCGATAACGGTATTACCTGTGACAGTGATGTCGACAGGATTAAAGTTTTCTTTTAGCAGATTAAGCTTAGATGTTTCAGTAGGAGCAAAGTGGAGCTTAGTTAAGGCACCAGTTAAGCGGCGATTGCCTTCTTCAGGCCAAGGCGAATATATATTACCCGTACGAAGTCCAGCTTCTACGTGACCAACAGGGATCTGCTCGTAATAAGTAGCAAGACTTGCAGCAAATGTGGTAGCAGTATCACCGTGTACAAGTACAACATCTGGTCTAAAATCTTCCAGTACAGGTTTCAGTTCCTGAATGATCTTAGCCGTTACATCATTTAATGTCTGACCCGCTTTCATCAAATTCAGATCGTAATCTGGCGTGATCTCAAACAGTTCAAGAACTTGATCAAGCATTTCACGGTGCTGAGCAGTGACGCAACATTTTGCTTCAAAGCGCTCATCCGATGCTAAAGCATGAACTAATGGAGCCATTTTGATAGCTTCCGGTCTGGTACCAAATACCGTAAGTACTTTCTTTTTTGTCATTAGATCCGACCTGATTTGAGTATTTCCTCTGAATGAGGAATTGAATAATCTCACTTTCCGATCTCAGTCTGTAGAACCAAGCTGAGACATTTTTAATCCATTTTGAGACAGTCGCTTATATTTTTAAGTAAGCGCTATCTCTTGTAAGCCGTGGGTTTCGAGTTTTAAAGAAGACTCTAGAAGGCTAGAGCGCTTGGCTGCTAGAAACTATAAAAGCAAGGCCACTACTCTTCTTTTCTAACGAAGTGCCTTATAAGAACTATCATCACTGCCAACATCCCCCCAAGCAAGGTACCAAGGACACATATTAATGCTCTTTTAGGCCCCGCTTTTTCTTCTGGCACTAGTGCTGGATCTATAGTTTTAAAAACATATTCATCGCGAACTTCAGCAAACATAATGGTTTTGGTTTGCTCTTCAATGAGCTGGTAAAGAATTGTACGAATATCTGCAACGTTAGTTTTAGCGATTTGATTTTGTAAAAACTCGCTGCTGCGATGGGCTTCTGTAACATCGCGCTCTTTCATAACTTTATTAATGTCTTCAATCAACCAGTTAGCCCATTGTTGAGCGACATAAGGTGACATATGTTCAACCGAAACCGTTACCATGCCAGTGTCTTTAGCTGAATTGACTGAAATGACTTTACTAAACTCTTTATATGCCTCTTGCATTGATGGTTCAGGTTTAAACGGCGCTTTAACCTCTCGCACCCATTTATTTTGGCTCGAGTCGTACAGTTCAGGATCATATTGTATTGAGTTATTGTTTAAATTCCATTTCTCTACAGCCATTAAATCTGCCAGTATTTGGTGGTTTTGTATGAATTGGCTGGCAAATTGACGCGACTTCATCACCTCTATGGCCATCTGAGTTTTATCAACGCCGCCACCGCCACCGAGGTTTATGCCAGCCATGCTGGCAAGGCCACCAAATTGACCAGCTAAGGCGCTTAACCCACCTCCTTGCTCTTCACTCGCAGGAGCCAGCAATGCCTCAGATTTGTATGTATTTTGCTGTGATAGTGCGAACACAACGGCGCCAACAGCAAATACTGCGGTAATGGCTATGATGAGCCGTTTACCTTGCCATATAACGCTAAAGAGTTCCCTTAGATCAATCTCGTCGTCGGGTTGTACATTGGCAAACTGGGCGTCTGTAATCGATTTATTTATGTCTTTATTCATTATCTTCTTCAGATTCTAAATTCTAGGATGCTTAATAATGCATAGCGTGCTGATTGGCACCGGATAAATGACGTTAACAGGAAGTGAAACCATCAACGTCTCAGTTAAGTGGCCGCTTAAAGTCTGGCCACCGTCGCAAATGCAACTGCAGTGTTATAAATAATTTGAGTCACTTGCGTCCAAAGTGTCAGGTTATCTTTGTACTCTGTGTCAAGCGGTACAATAATGGTGTCGCCTGGCTCTAAGCTTGATTCATTGCTAAACCATAAAGAGCGATTCGGGATCATGACGGATCCGTTTGCCTTTATCACGTAAGTTCTATCATCATCAGCACGTTGTCTAACACCACCAGACATATTTAGGTATTGTTCAACCGTTTTACCTTCTTTAAATCTATGCGTGGCAGAGTACTGCACCTCACCCATAACTGCGATGGTTTGCTTGGTTGAAGGAATGTACAAGATGTCACGATCTTCAAGCTGAAGATCCGCTTGCGTGATCCCCACCGATATAGCCGATAAGTCAACGACCAATCGGCCCACCGCTTTTATTGTTTCGAGATCGGTTAACATCATTTGTGCGTCTGAATAATTTACAACATTACCGTCTTTTGACACACCCCGTGTCGCGATATCACGGCGTAGCTGATCAGCTAATTTTTTAATTTCTAACTGTTCTTGCTGCCGCACTGACTCACGGACAAACACTGATGAGGGCAAATAGGCATATTCCGTAAAACCACCGGCACGCGTTAGCACATCGCCTAAGGTTTCACCTCGGCGTATGTTGTAAGTTCCTGGGAATTTAACCTCACCACGGATTTCGATTGATTTATTTTCCTGCCAATCCGGTGTGGTCATCACGGTCAATATATCTCTGCCTTTAAGTGGCAAGTTATCGGAGAGCTCTCCTTTTAACGCGCGATCTAATGCTATATTTTTGTGGCTAATGGATGATCCTTCAAGGTTCGTATTCGTACTGGTTAATTCAGCGCGTGCAGTGTAAGCCCCCTCTTCTAAACCGCCTGCTGCTGCAATTAAATCGCTCACCTTCGCGTTTACACTCAGCGGATAAATTCCTGGGTTATTCACTTTGCCATTAATGGCAACAACACTAACCCCTGCGCCTGCACGGCCTTGATTATTCAGCTTCATAATCACGGGATAAAGCAGCTCTCCGCGATTCATCACACCACTGAGCTTGATTAAGTCTTTGTCTTCAAAAAGGTTAACCAGCATCTTGTTAACTTCACCTTTTATGGCGACCGTTTCATTTTCTTCTGGTTCATTACGGATCACCACGCCACCGATCTCTGCGCGTTCAGTAAAACTTTGTTGATTTAACTGAGAAAAACCTGCTTTAAATAAATCATTCCCGATCAGTGAGTCACCTGCAAGTGACTGCACCTTCTCTACTCGAGCTTTAACCAATTTATTTAATTCATATCGATTTTGTGACATGTCGCTGAAGTTAAAAAAGATGACTTTATCTCGTGGCGCTAGTAACAAATCCTCAGTCATTACATGACTATTAATTGCTTGTGTAGGCGAGAACTGATGGATTTCAACGTCACCTTGATTATTTATCTCACGAACAATAATGGCATATTCTAAATCAGCGGCAACGGTTAAATCCCCTCTAATAGACGGCACAAGATCGCTTATCCTTTGCCCTTTATACCATTGGTATTTTCCCGGTCTTACCACGGCGCCTACAACAGTTAGGGCGTCTTCATACTGTGATGTTGCACTTTTAACGCGGATAACATCGCCGGCAAACACTGCCGCACTTTTACCGCTTGCTGATGTTAAATCGATATTAACGATTGTTTTAAGGCTTTGGCGATTAAAGCGTTCGATACTGCTTTGTCTTGGGTAAGCGCCGGGCTTAACACCTGCCGCCATTTCCATTACTTGTGCAACGGTTTGATGCTTTTTCAATTCATAGATAGCAGGACGCCTCACTTCACCGGTCACGCTAACTAGCCCACCCACAGAAGGAATAAAAACAACATCTCCTGAACGTAAACCAATATCACCTGATGCATCACCATCTAACAATAAGTCGTATAAGTCCATGGTGCCAACTAACTGGCCATTACGCTTCACTTGAATATTACGCAAAGAACCTATTTCGTTTACACCACCTGCAACAAATAATGCCTGCGTCACGGTCGACAAACTCGACACAGTGTAAGAGCCTGGCTTATAAGCATCACCAGCAATAAAAATGCGGATTGAACGTAATTCACCCATGGTGATATTGGATTCAATCCCTATCATCTGTTTTTTAATGCGCTGTGATAATGATGCTCTTAATTCACTAAAGTTCAAACCCGCAACATTAATTGGGCCAAGCTCTGGAAACTGAATCACACTCTCGCGGTTAATCACCAGCTCGTATTCTTTATTTTCTTTGCCATAGAGCTGCACTTTAATGCTATCACCAGGACCGACTAAATATTCACTAGGGACAGGAACATCAGAAATCGGCGCAAAGGTTGTTGGTTCACCGGCAAAGAGATCGTAACCGAACCGCTTTAACTCTTTTTTGTCTGTTTCTTCTTCGAAAGTCAGTTTATTGTCTTGCTTAATATATTTGCTTTTATCGTCCATCGCAGAGGAGAAAGGCTGGCGTTCATCACCCGTGTAGTCACCCCGTTCATTGATAAGCTCTGGGTTTTCAAATTGTGATGCTGAGTTTTTTCTATTACCTGTAGACAACATCGATGGATCGATACCGTATTGCTTGGCTAAGCGCTCTTGCTCGGAGGCGGGTAAGTTTTTGAACTGTTCGATCATTTCTGGGGAAGGCATAACAGCCTGTGCTTGGCCACAAAATAGCAATAATGCAGCAACACCTGCGATGGCAATATTTTTAGTTTTATGTAACACCGAATTCTCTCTCCCTAGGAAATGAACAACATGATTAAATCGCCAAGTAAAAATGAGCTAACTCATTAATACTATGATTAAAACAAGTAAATAACTACAGATGAACATCAGAATTGACGGTCATTTAAAGGACACTCTAAACGCTTAACCACGATTTTTAAACACGCTACCGCCCATGGATCATGGCTTCCAAAGTGCGCATCCGCCAAGCGGACTGTTCACGTTTCACAACATGAATTAAATTTTATTGAATATGAGTAACAAAGTAATACAATTGTTTATATACGGTATCGTTAACCCGTTAATATGCTATAAGCTTAAAGATATAACGCATAACACCGATGATTATACAGTAATGGAAATAGCCATAATAGGAACTTTATTCAGGTATTGAACCAAGCGCTCAAAAAAAAGCCTTAACGGAAAAATTTAACATCGATTGACACCACATACGTGATCCACTCCAATGTAAGTTAGATGTTACCATTGTAAACCAAGACGCAGGCGTCGTTATTCATTGTGCATATACAGAGTAAGTTTGTAAGTTAACTTCATGTAAAATTTAATAGTTACACCTACAGCAGAACAGAGCATTAACAATAATAACGCAGTCCTCACACCTCTACATCAATCCCTATTCATCTATACAGGAATGAATAGTTTCCTAAGATTTAAATATTCTCACTCAGTACAATCATTTTTAATCGCATATTCACATGGCAAACGTGTTTTAGTGCGATGATACAAACAGCGCCTACACTAGCCTGCTAATCTTACCGATGATTTATCGACAGAAACTCGTTGTTGTTTGCCCATAATATCAAACAAAACATAGCAACGTTTTTCACCATTTTTCTCTTGAAATATCCCCTCCAACTCGGCAAAAGGACCTTCAGTAAACCTGACTTTGTCCCCTTCTTTCACCGCAAGCGTGACTGCAGGTTTATCACTATTTTCAGGCAATAATTCATGGAGCCATTTGTGTTCACGCGCTTTAATCGCACTAATAATCGTCTCATCAATGGGCGTCATCAGTTCTTTGCAGCCGATAATCCGGATCACGCCACGAGTGTTATGCACACGCGCCACACTGGTTTCTTTCGGATCAAAATGGATGAAGAGGTAACTTGGAAAAAGAGGAGAGCGCTGGACTGTTTTTTGTCCTTTACGTTGTTTTTCTTCTGGGTAAGTAGGAATATACGTTTCAATATTTTGAAGCGCTAAATTCTGTTGAGCTCTGGCTTCACCGCGAGATTTACAATATAACAAATACCAAGCTTTCATTGTTCTGCTCCCTAAATAGAATAAATCTGTTATATCCTTTCAACGCATTTGATACTAGCAAAAAATGAGGAGAGAACCAATTCAATTTTGGCAATTCCCTTACCGTTGCTTGATGTTCAAGCAACGGTAAACAACAACCCGTATTCACTGTAGATAAAAGCAACAAGCAAGCACTGACAATTGACTTTAACCACCTTAAAAGTGTATATAAGGTATGTTTTGCCGTGGTTAGAGCTCGCTTTAGACTCAAACTATAAAAAATACAATAAAACCCAACAATATTGGGTAAGAAAATGGGTAAAAAAACAGTTATCCGAACACTCAAAAGCACAGTGAATGTGTCGGATAATATGTAACTGAACAAAACTAATAGATTGTGTTAATTTTATTGACACACAGGCAATTACAAGCTGAAGGCGGAAGAAGAAATGAGCGGAGTAAAACCCCAGGGGACAATGTTTGGACATCCGAAAGGATTGTTCTTGCTGTTTACAACAGAGCTATGGGAACGATTTAGTTATTATGCAATGCGGGCCATTTTGGTGCTGTATCTTGTTGATCAGGTAAACCAACAAGGGGGGGGACTAGGGTGGAGTCAAGCTGACGCCCTTTCTCTTTATGGTACATTCACCGCTCTAGTTTATTTAACGCCTTTATTTGGTGGTTGGTTAGCTGATAATGTGTTGGGTCAGCGAAAATCAATATACATTGGTGGTGCATTAATGGCTATAGGCCAGTTTTTACTGGCTGCACCTCATGAATGGGTGCCAGGTTCGGCAACACAAATCTTTTATTTAGGCTTAGGTATCTTGATTATCGGTAACGGCCTGTTCAAACCTAACATTTCTACGATGGTTGGCGATCTTTATGAGGAAGGCGATCATCGTCGTGATGGCGCGTTTACTATCTTCTACATGGGTATTAATTTAGGGGCGGCGCTGTCTGGTATTGTTGTTGCTTGGGCTTACACTCACTTTGGTCACGCAAGTGTTGTTGATGGCAAAGAGGTTTTTATCAATAACTGGCAAGCAGGTTTCTTCTGTGCCGGTGTGGGTATGGTTATCTCATTAATTGTTCAATTTGTTTTTGCGCAACGTCTATTAGGCGATATTGGCCGTGCTCCTGCTGCTAAACTAGAAAGAAGTAAAAAAGAAGCGGCGGGTGATGTCCGTAAAGAGCCTTTAACTAAAGTTGAGCGTGATCGTATTAAAGTAATCATGGTAATGGGACTGTTTACTATTATCTTTTGGGCCGGGTTCGAACAAGCAGGTGGCTTGATGAACTTATTTACCAATGATTTTACTGATCGCATGATTGGCGGTTGGGAAGTTCCAACAACTTGGTTCCAATCGTTAAATGCAATATTCATTGTTATTTTTGCTCCAGTGATTGCCTCTATTTGGATCCGCATGGGTAAAAATGAGCCTAATTCACCGGTAAAATTTGCTTTAGGCTTATTCCTTCTTGCTATCGGTTTCCTATTTATGATTGGCGCCGTGTTACAGATGAATGGCGATGCCACTGCAAAATCAAGCATGTGGTGGCTAGTCGGTGCATACTTCTTCCACACCATGGGTGAATTATGTTTATCGCCAATTGGACTTTCAATGGTGACTAAATTAGCGCCACTGCGTATTGCCTCATTAATGATGGGAACCTGGTTCTTGTTTGTTGCTATCGCAAATAAAATCGCTGGTGTTGTAGGATCGTTTATCGGTCATGGTGGCGGAAAAGACGAGCAACTTGCTAATGCTATGGCTATTTTTGCCGGCATTGCTATCACCTCTGTGGTTTCAGGGATCATTCTTTACTTTATCGCTGATAAACTGGTTGATTGGATGCATGGCGCTGAAGGTCACAATGAAAATGAAGAAAAAATGCTTGAAGAAGAAATTGCTATAACAGCTGAACATGAAGGTATAAAGCATTAAGTTGTAAGCAGTAATAAGGTTCGATAATCGTTATAGCGTGTGGCAGAACACGCTAATGATTATTGAATTGAGATAATAAAAAGCCAGAAGATCATCTTCTGGCTTTTTATTACATTGATTTATTTCCTAAGCTTATTGACTAAGCTACAGCCAGCTCTACATATCCGCCTGGTTGTTGATCCTCACTGGATCTTAAACCAATAAACTCCCCTTTTAATAAATTATCTCTATGTGCAGCAACATTACTTACAATGCATAAGCTGCTATCAGGTGTTAGCGTTCGGCATTGCACAGAAGGCTCGCCCCAATGGCTAACGCCAAGTGGCATCGACTCAGCTAAAGCCAGTGGCGTTAAGTCATTTTGATCGCGTAAATAGCACCGAAACTCATTGCCAGACTGAGCGATTGTCATATTTCGACTAACCACATCAATCACAACATAAGTCATATCAACATAAATATCCAAACCAGATTTAGTCATCCGTTCATTCAAATAACTCAGCATGTTATACGGCTCTATCACCACTTTAGCGTGCTTTTCATAGTATTGTTTTAGTTTATGAGTGAAAAAACTCTTCAGTAAAACGCTGGCAAATACAGCGCGATTATCCTCTGGATGAAAGTGCGCCATGTACATCACCGCATGTGATTCACCGATCATCGTAGAATCAACAAAATGGGCACTGACACCACTGACATTAAACAAACTATATTGAATGCTCACCTTTTTATAGATCGTTCGATGAGGTGGTAGGATCTGGTGTTGTAAACTTTTGGCAGCCTCGTCATCAGCGCTCAATCTATCAAGGTTTTGATTAAGCTCCATGTATGACAGCGACTCTAATTCAGCCTGCGGTTGTGACGTTTTTTGCACCTCATTGAGGCACTGTTGAATGGCATTTTCTAGCAAAAAGAGATCTGAGACGGGTTTGACTAGGTAATCGTTCGCCCCATGTCGAAGTGCTTCAACGACATCTGACATCGCTTGATTCCCAGAGACTATAATAGTCGGAACACTAGAGCTGTAACTTTTCATCGCTTTTAGCATATCTAAACCGCCAAGCTTAGGCATGCTTAAATCGACAATAATGGCATCAAACACTTGATGCTTTAAACAATGTAAACCAAGCTCACCATTATCGGCTTCGGTAACACTTGCTCCGCGCTGCTCTAAAAAGTCAGTCACTAAAGTTCGAAAAACAGGGTCGTCATCCACTAATAAAATCATTAATCCTTTTAGCGTCATTGCATACCTCTGCTTATCATCGCGGAAACACTGTTCTCATATTTCCGCCTAATGCCCTACCACGTGGCTACGTTGATTTGGCAAGATTTTGAGTTAATCAAGCTCCTGCATGTATTCATCAAGGAGCTCATCGTTATCGTCATCATGTTGCGGGACATCACCATCATATACTTTATAATCAACATGCTGCAAGTAGGCATCTTTAACAAAGGAATAAGGATCCAGTGCATTGTCTACCAGCCTTTCTTGGTCAATGACCGCAGCTCGATTGTGGATGCTTTTAAGGCCCCAGATCAGCGCAGTTTGCCAAAAGGTCAGTTCAGAGGCTGGAAAATACAAATCATCGATCCAATCTGTCGTGATCTCTCGTGTCACATAAGGGCCAATAAAAGGCGCCATAAAATAAGGGCCGTTAGGCACACCGTAATAACCTAACACCTCACTAAAACTATCTTGCTTACGCGTCATGCCCATCATTTCAGCAACATCTATGGTGCCCAGTAAACCAAATGTGCTATTGACCGTAAAACGTCCCCCGGCATTGGCAGCCCACATCCATTTACCTTGCAATACATTGTTAACAAGGCTACTGGGCTCTTCTAGGTTAAGTACAAAGTTATTGATCCCACTTTTGACTGGATAGGGAACGTAATCACTATACCCGTGGGCTACAGGTCGAAAAAGGTATCGATCGATGTACTGATAGTTAAGTTCCCACATGGCGCGGTTAAACCCTTCTATCGGATCGCGAGGATCATTATAAGTGACCGTCACTTCTTTATTCTTTATGCTACTTTCATCTGCAGCTAAGGCCGGAGCCCCCAATACAGCGAGAAAAAGCATCATCCCTTTACACTTCATAGTCATCTCTTTAAATCGTTATATACGGCTGACTTTTGATCTTGGCTAAAGTTTTACCGCACTATTGCCGATAGGTTTAAAGTATTAGCGTAAGGATAATATCCATACATTGCCAACTTGACCGATTTAGCACCGATTCTGTTGCCTTGCTATGCGCTACTATTGTGATTTAAAACAGAATGATTCACTAGTAAGTACGCTACTTTCAAATAAGGTTGCTAAGCATACCCAACAGCTCAGCAATTTCAACAATAATTTTGTGATAAAACATGTCAGCTCAGCGGCACTAATGAGGTTTGTTTGAACCATCTTCCCCCGTCAGGATCTCGCCCCACTCCGCTGAGTAAACCTGCGACCAGTGTTTTACCCATATCGAGCTCGACATCGCTACTCCCGGTGACGCTCACGCATAATAATGAGGGGCTATTGGCTCATGTGGCGGGCAGATCTGAGCCGATAAAACTTGAGGCTGCATCCAACTCAACATTAAGCTCAGTACATCTTACTAACGCTCACGCCTTTCTTTTAAGTGTAGTGCAACCACATGCGCTCGCCAGTGTATCCACGCCTGCCCAACTACTCTCATTAGGCCCGCCTGTGTTTGTTGCTGTTCCAAGTACGCTGCTTTCCTTCATCAAACGCTATCCAACAATGACAAATGGCGTATTAAAGTTAGCGACAAAACCTCATGGATACCGACTGCCTAATGCCATTATCACTGCAAAACAGTTACGTTTTAACAATGGGCTTTGTTTCGCTTTTTCTGCTCCAGCAGGTTTTATAAAGGGAGCGTTTTCTGTTGCGATAAAAGCTCAAGAGCAACAACTGTTACTTGAGCTTTCTCCTATTTTAACCACTGTTGAGATCACAGCTAAGTGTCGCCACACAGATACTGCGCCATTGGCTCATTCCATATCCACATCGCCTGAGATCACGGCGCCCAAAACAAGTGTAAGTTCTTACTACCGTCAATTTTTGACACAACTCGAGCAGGCCCCTAAAGCCATGGAGCCAAGATCTAATCTTACAAGTACTAAAGGTGAGCATAAGGTGGCAGCGGATTTTTTATCACTCGCCTTAGCTAAGGCTGGTGCATTACCTCAGTGCAGTGACAAGCACAATCTCACCAACGCTCTCTTAAAACGAACGCTCTTGCATGCGTTACCTAAGTTGTTACCTGAAACCCTCATTTCGCTAAGCGATCCTCAACAACTACAACATGCGTTACTCAGCTTTGCCCGCTTAAATATCCAGCCTACTCACTGGCATGCTCCGTCACCAGATCATGCTAATACGTTACTCTTTTTATGCCAGTGGTTATTAGGGAAAAAAGCGTCGGATCCAGTAACACTGACGCCACTTAACGATAAACTTAACCTGCTGCAAACTTATTTAGGCTTATCGCCTAAACTCGCTCAGCAAATCGCGCGCTTAAACTTGCAACAGCCTCTTATAGAATTACTGAACCATTTCAGCCTATACCAACAACATTCTGGCGTAAAAGAGGACTGTGAACACTGGTTTTTTACTTTGCCTTACTCGATTTCACATACTTATGAGCAGTTTGAAGGGCATTTTGAACGAGATAAAAGTGATTTATCAGGATCTGAGCGACGATCTGAGCTTTGGGTGCTAAGACTCAAATTTACCCTGTCTAACATTCCGTTGTTGATCACCACTCATGCCAAACAAGCCGAGCCTGTCAGGGATAAGCCCAACTTAACGATCACCTTTTCCTGTGATGATATAAAGCTACTCAATAACATCGAAAAACTGAGCCCAAGTCTCATTAATAAAATCGAACAACTGGGCATGGTGGTCTCTAACTTACACACTGAGCAGCAAAGCGTACCTGCAACCTTACTACCTGGCGATCACTACTTGTTCAAAGTGAAAGCCTAGCTCATTACTCACCTATTATGACTCAAGGAGACTCTCATGGATCCACACTCAGGATCAACGCAAGCGGTGGCCCTCACGTATACAGAAGGCGCTGCGCCAATACTCTCAGCTAAGGCAGAAGCGGCATTGGCACAAGAAATGATTGCACTAGCCGAAGATGCAGGTGTGTTTATTCACAAAGATCCGCAATTATGCGATTTTTTACAGCAACTGGCAGTGGGCGATACAATCCCAGAGGCATTGTATTTATTGATTGCAGAACTGATTGCATTTGCATACGTACTGGATGGTAAATTTCCAGAAAAGTGGAATAATATGCACCAAAAAATACTGGATCAAGTTTGACTTATTTTAGCTGAACCCAGCTGTATGAGTAGCCGGTGCATTATCGGTTGTGCGATAGAACCATCCTCAAACGCTCGGCGTGACTCCGTTTGCTTACGCCTCCTTTCGATGCAAGCGCAGCAATAGTTCTGCTTCGGCTTTCGGCAACTCACACTCTTGAATTAATTCATCCACATCAGCACCTAATTCCACCATTTTCATCGCTCTTGAATAAAGCTTAGCTTGAGGATCTTGCTGTTGGCTCTCATCTAATTTGGCATCTTGTTGTTGGAGTTTTTTCTCTAACTCTAACGTCTTGCGGCCGACGCCTATGGTGCCACTTCGCAGCTCTTCTAGCTCCCGCTTAACTGAACCTCTTTGTTTGTCTCCTTCTTCAACGAGCTTAGTCAAAAGATCAAGTTGTAAGCGTAATACTGATATTTTATTTTTAAAAAACAAGAATATGCTAACACTTGAAACCACAAGTAATAACATAACTCCGATGAGTACTTCTTCAACAATCATGGATGGCTCTTTTAATGGTTAGGATCAAATAAATAATAAAGCGTAAACTAACTTAAACATTACGTGTTTTATTCAAGTTAAAATAGGTAACAGTCAAGACGTCAGCACAGCTGGTCAACGTCTTAGCTCATTGTTATATCGATTTTATTTAAAGTTACTGGTGTGATGAAATCTAACCCACTTTAATCGCTATAATATGATGCTTAGCACTGAACGGGCACAATAATAATGAGCCCTTTCAAGCCAAATCTGTCTTTTATAACTGCGTCAGTTCCATCCATTCTTCATCTGACAAGAGCTTATCAAGATCAACTAAAATCAGTAGTTCACCTTCACGATTACTCACCCCTTGAATGAATTTAGCGCTGTCTTCTGTGCCCACATTTGGCGCGTTGTCGATTTCTGAGCGGCGTAGGTACACCACTTCAGCCACACTGTCGACGAGTATCCCTATGACTTGCTTTTCGGCCTCGATGATCACAATTCGAGTCGCGTCATTCACCTGTGCTGATGCCAAGCCAAAACGAGAGCGTGTGTCAATCACTGTCACAACATTGCCGCGTAAATTAATGATCCCCAGCACATAATGTGGCGCTCCGGGCACTGGAGCAATGTCAGTATAGCGCTGCACTTCTTGCACTTGCATGACGTTAATACCATAGGTTTCATTATCTAACTTAAAGGTTACCCATTGCAAAACTGCATCATCATTACTAGCCGTTACGGCTACGTTATTTGAACTTGTCATAATCGCCTCAATCAATAGTTCTGTGACTACCTATTTAAATACCAGTGTTAGCATATCTTTGTATGCACTTTAAACCAATCTTTCATTTTCAATATTGTAACCTATTGCCTTTAAAGTGCTTTGTGTTAAAACCCTCAGGCGGTGTTGCTTGGCTGTCTAGCCCTTTACTGAGCAGTTTAATTAAGGCATCGACATTTAAAATGCCGCACATTTGTGATTTCACCACCCCTGCTAGCCAAGGACGTTTACCTGCTTGCTGACGCCAATTTACCTGTGACTTTTTGATCTTGACCGTGTTGATCAGCGATTCACAGGCTAATCCCCATGCGCTGTCTTGCAGCTGTACGATGTACTGATAATTAACCTGCTGCGCTAACGCGTGATCATACTTTTCGGGCATAACCCAAGCACCAGTATCAACTACATTTAACTGGCTTTCTCTATGTTGTTGTACACCAAGGTACCAGTCAGGTCGGCCCATGATGTGATTAATCCGCGTGAGATTGATAATGCCACCGAGCGTCACTAATGGTACTGCTAAGGTTAAGCCTGCCACTTTAAAAAATAACACTTGAAACTCTTCATCAAGCTGATCCATTAACAGCTCGCTCGGTTTGTCTTGTGTCGCGCTTGGCGCTGTTTGCTCGACTTTAACTTCCACACGCTGTGCGGCGCGATTGCTAATAACGTCCGTATTTAACTCTTGTTGTTCGGCAACTTTATCTTGCTCTATCGCCCCTTCAGCGCGCGCAGTGTTGACTGGCGATAACAATGTGGTTAACGCTTGTGCGTGCATAGTGTCATTTGGTGCTTTATATGGCCGCTTTAGCGGTGACGCAGCTTCGTGTTTAGTCGCTGCGGTGTCGTCGTGCAATAACAAAGAAAAGAAATCACTGACAGCTTCATCCACTAACTTTGACATGTGAGCTCCCCTGTGTGAGTAAATGCGCCAGCAATTTACTGTAGGCTTTAACGCCGCGGCTGCGAGGCGCGAAATGTGATACCGGTAAATGGCTTAAGCTTGCATCTCTAAACTTGGTGTCGACAGGGATCACATCGGGCCACAAATGCTGCTGATACTCTTCATTTAACTGCTGCAACGCTGCTGTCGCTGCGCGTGTTCTTTTGTCGAACATAGTCGGCACAATGGTATAACTGTATTTCACTTGCTTTGAACGCCCCATTAACAGCATGGTTTTCACCATACGATCGAGCCCTTTAATGGCTAAAAATTCGGTTTGAACAGGCACAATAATATGTTGACTCGCTGCTAAGGCATTGACCATTAACACTCCTAATACAGGCGGACAATCAATTAACACGACATCATATTGATCCGACAATAACGCTAATGCTTTAGTCAAAATCAATCCCATGCCTTCTTGATGACCTAAGCTACGATCTAATGTCGCCAGTGCCATTGTCGCTGGGATTAAATCTAAGCCCACAACATTAGTTGGCACGATGCTGCGCATCATGCTATCAGGAGTTAAACTTTTGTTTGCAATAAATAAATCGTATAAAGAGCTCGGAACTTCCTCACTATCAATGCCTAAATAATACCCCAAAGAAGCATGGGGATCGGTATCGACCACCAACACACGCTGATCTTGTTTGGCCAATGCGCCAGCTAAGCTGACCACAGTGGTGGTTTTGCCTACTCCCCCTTTCTGATTCGCTATGGTCCAAATCTTCATAATGTTCCTTATGATGGAGCACCGTCATCTGAAAGAGGTTAACTCGCATGTTATCAACACCCATCTTGTGGATGGTTTCAAGCCTTATGGCATCGAGCATTAACACTGTTATTTATCGATGAACGATCTCAGCAGTGGTATTGCTCAAACTTTGCTAGTGTTTATTATTATTTTCGAGCTCACGTGTCGTGATCCGAATTCCACCGTGAGGTAAGCTAATGATTCTCACTCCCTCGGCTGTCATGGTGATCTCATGAGCTTGCTTCAATGGCTCAGTGGAGGGCTCATTTGCACTCAGGGGCTGAGGCGCTTTAGCGCTATCAACAGTTGGACCAATAGTCGTACTTATGCTGCTGTGATGCTTGCGTGCCTGAAGCACTTGATGTGCTAACCATTGCGGGTTGCTTTGCATCCAATGAGCTATCGCTTCCGCTTGTTGATCCGGCACCACTAATAACACTTGCTCAGCGGTGAGTTTATCAACCTGTACTTGTAATGTCTGATTATTACTGGCTAATTCAACATACAATAAACTCAGAGCCACCACCGCAGTGCTCAGTAAAAATATCAGCAATAAGGCCAAGGTATGCGTATGAGGGCGCGGGTGATTCACTTTGCTAGCTAGCATTAAAGGTTTCTTTCAATATCGCCGTCGCCATTTGATCCAGACCTATCGATTGAGTGGCAATTCCCACTTTTGATACAGCTTGCGGCATACCGTACACCACACAACTTGCTTCATCTTGAGCCCATATTGTTGCGCCTGCGGCTTTAAGCATACGCGCGCCTTCTCTGCCATCTGCGCCCATTCCGGTCAATACAACAGCGAGGACATCTCCACCAAATAACTTAGAAGCGGAAGCAAAAGTAATATCAACACTCGGCTTGTAATTCATCTCTGCCCTGCCCGCCAGTATTTTAATACGGCCAATGTTGCCGTGACGCTCAAGCATCATTTGCATCCCTCCGGGCGCTAAGTAGGCGCAACCTGGTCGTAATAGCTCCCCATTTTCAGCCTCTTTAACAGTTATCTGACATAGACTATTAAGCCTAGCTGCAAACGTGGGCGTAAAGGCCGCAGGCATGTGCTGAACAAGCAAAATAGGGTGTGGATAATTAGCCGGAAATTGCGTTAATACTTTTTGCAGTGCCACAGGCCCGCCAGTGGACGTACCAATCAACAGCGCTTTATATTTTTTACCGCTAGCACGATGAATAACATGAGCACGAGGGGTCGCGTTTTCAACATTCGCCGTTGTCGTCTGATTGTTTGTGCTCATACTCGCGCGCGTAAGCACTGGAGTAACAGAGCGGCGAGCACTCTGCGCCGGTATTGTTGAGCGAACAATCGGCTTAAATAAACGTCGACGGCCTAATGTTTTTATCCGTTGTTGCAGTAATAAAATAGCTTGATTTTTATTGGTGGCGATATCTTCAAAACGCTTAGGTAAAAAGTCGAGCGCACCAGCCTCTAATGCCTCTAACGTTGCTTTGGCTCCATCATGGGTTAATGAAGAAAACATCAAAATCGGCACTGGACGATTGGCCATGATCTGTTTAACCGCTGTGATCCCATCCATGATCGGCATTTCAATATCCATTGTGATCACGTGCGGATTAAGCTCCGCCGCCAGTTTGACCGCCTCAGCACCATTCACCGCAGTGCCAATCACCTCAAGTTCAGGATCTTGAATGACGATTTCGCTGACTCGACGTCTAAAAAAACTTGAATCATCAACAACTAATACTTTAATACCCATCTCATTTCCTATCACACATTGGCTGCCAGCTTTAGCAAGAGGCAAACGGAGCGAAAGCCTTTCGCTCCGCGATTATTGCCATACTAGCTTTTATTACGCGCGTAATGTTTAAGCAAGCCTGGTACATCCAAGATCAGGGCTATACCGCCATCAGAGGTGATTGTCGCACCAGCCATTCCTGGTGTGCCATGTAACAAGCTGCCTAAAGGCTTAATCACCACTTCTTCTTGGCCAATTAAGGAGTCGACTACAAAACCAACTTGTAACGTCCCTAGCTGTACAATAACAACATGGCCATGCTCTCTATCATGCTGCTCTGTTGATTGAGTCCGCGTTAACCAGTTTTCGAGATAAAATAATGGCACTGCTTTATCACGCACTATCACCGTGAGTTGGCCATCGACTACATTTGTTTTGGTTAAATCAAGGTGGAATATTTCATTCACACTCGATAAAGGCAAGGCAAAGACTTGTTCTGTTACTTCAACCATTAAAGTTGGCATGATCGCTAATGTCAGCGGCACTTTAATTTCCAGTCGAGTGCCTTTTCCTTTTAACGAGTCAATGTAGATTGAGCCATTTAGTTGGGTGATCCGAGTTTTCACCACATCCATTCCGACGCCACGTCCAGAAATATCAGAGATCTCAACCTTAGTCGAAAATCCTGGCGCAAAAATCAGGTTATAAGCTTCTTCATCGGTCATTCTTGCCGCGGCATCTTCGTCAAGCACACCGCGATCTATGGCTATTTTTTTCAGCTTTTCAGGATCCATTCCTGCGCCATCATCTTCGATTTTAAGCAGTATATGATCCCCTTCTTGACTCGCTGAAAGGGTAATAGTGCCATTACGCGCCTTGCCATTGGCTTGGCGAACATCGGGCATTTCAATGCCATGATCCACGGAGTTTCTGACTAAATGCACTAAAGGATCGGCTAGTGCTTCGACCAGATTTTTATCCAGATCGGTATCTTCACCCACCATGACCAAGTCAATTTCTTTATTCAAGCTGCGCGCTAAGTCACGTACCACTCGCGGAAAACGGCCAAATACTTTTTTAATCGGTTGCATGCGGGTTTTCATTACCGCACCTTGCAGATCTGCTGTAACAAGATCTAAATTCGCTAACGCCTTAGACATTTCCTCATCTTCACGGGTGATCCCAAGGCTTAACAATCGATTACGTACTAATACTAATTCGCCGACCATATTCATGATCTGATCTAATCGGGCGGTATCGACTCGCACAGTGGTTTCAGCGGGCGGCATCGTATTGCCGGCGGCCTTATTACTGGGCGCTTTCACTTCACTTTTCGCCGCCGTGTTGGTCGCAGCAGGTACCGCTTTCGCGGCTGAAGGCACGACTGCACTTGCTCCGCTTGGCGAAACCACTGCAGGCTCTGCAGAAGGAGGAGTCGGCTCCGTTAAGTCCACTTGACCTGGCCCTGCGCCTGAACCATGAAGCTCATCCAATAACCGCTCAAATTCATCGTCTGAGATCTCATCGGATCCAGCGCTATTGATCGCTGCGCCACGCTCGACTTCAGGTGGCGTTGCAGGTGGTGTTGCTGTCGCTTTAAACTGGCCAGATCCATGTAGCTCATCAAGTAAAGATTCAAATTCATCATCGGTGATATCATCTGAGCTACTGACGGGCAGGTTATGCTCTACCGGTTGCGTTGAGCTAGCTGCGTGACCTGGGCCTTTGCCGCTGCCATGCAGCGCATCGAGCAATGCTTCAAATTCAACATCATTGATATCGTCAATGCCATGATGTGCTCCCTCGGGTGTGGTCAGCGCCGCACTGGGTGTTATTTCTGTGGTTGCAGGTTCTGCAATCGTTTCAAGGTGAGTGTCATCGGCTAGTGCGGGCATGTCTGTGCTAGTAATACTGACGCGCTCAGAAGGAAGCTGCTCACCTGCACTGAGCATTTTCAACTGCCCGAGCAGAAATTCATCCGCAGCAGATTGCGTTTCACCGGCTTGGGTTTGCGCAAACATGGAGTTGATTGCGTCAACAGCTTGAAGGATCACATCCATCAACTCTGCACTGACTTCACGTTTGCCTGTCCGTAGTAGGTCAAACGTATTTTCAGCTTCATGACAAACATCGACCATCGGCGTCAAACTGAGGAAACCTGCGCCTCCTTTTACAGTGTGAAACCCTCTGAATATGGCATTGAGCAATTCGCTATCGTCAGGGTTATTTTCTAACGCAACAAGTTGTTCTTGTAGAAGCTCGAGAATTTCTCCCGCTTCAATCAAAAAATCCTGCAGTATCTCTTCATCAACATCAAAGGACATCCCTTTACTCCCTTAAAAACCTAGGCTTGAAAGCAGATCATCAACTTCATCTTGACCTGTCACCACGTCTTGACGTTTATCCGCATTAATAATCGGGCCTTCGGCTTCAACATCACGTGCACTAAAATGTGGCTGCGTGTCCGTAGGTTGCTCACCAAAAACGGTCAGCATGGACACTAAACTATTTTCAACTTCTCTGACCAGATCAATCACTCGGCGGATCATTTGTCCGGTAAGATCTTGAAAATCTTGTGCAAGCAAAATTTGATTTAGCAATGCTTTCACTCGGTTAGCATCAGACTCACTGCGGTCAATAAACTGCTGAATGTCATGGCACAGTGCTTTAAACTCATGCAGTGGCAACTCCCGGCGCATGAGTTTGTCCCATGACGGTTTAATCGCTTGAATGTTATCACTTAGTGCGTTGGCTAACGGCAAACACTCTTCCACCGCATCCATGGTTTTATTGGCTGCTTGCTCCGTCATATCAATCACGTAAGTCAGACGCTCTTTAGCGTCTGGGATCTCTGTGCTTGCCAGTTCAATCAAGCGATTATCTACTTGAAAATCAACGATTGCACTGTGAAGTTGACGCGTTAAACGGCCGACTTCATCAAAGAGCTCTTTTTGGATCGGTGATGCAATTTCTCTCACCAATTCATCGGCTTTTGCTTGCTCACCGTCACGAAGCAATGCCACGAGGCTCTCAGCTTGTTCGAGCGTGATGAGTTCTGTCATCTGTTGTTGCATCAAAGATCCCTGCTTAGCCGAGTCGCTCGAAAATTTTATCTAGCTTTTCTTTTAACGTCGCAGCGGTAAAAGGTTTGACCACGTAGCCATTCACTCCAGCTTGCGCGGCAGCGATAATTTGCTCACGCTTAGCTTCAGCTGTCACCATTAAGACAGGTAAATGCTTGAGTGAATCATCGGCTCGAATTGCTTTTAACAGATCTATGCCTTGCATTCCCGGCATATTCCAGTCTGTCACGACAAAATCAAACTCACCTTTTTGTAACATCGGTAGTGCTGTTGAACCATCGTCGGCTTCTTGAGTGTTGTTAAACCCCAAGTCACGCAGCAAATTCTTAATGATCCGTCTCATTGTTGAGAAGTCATCAACTACGAGAATCTTCATATTCTTGTCCAAGGTATCCTCCGTGGAGCGTTATTTTTAATGTGCGTTTACTGTTATGTTTGTGTCCAATGCTTGAGTTTGCCTTTGAGCCTGAGCATCGCCTGACTGTGGATCTGACTAACCCTCGACTCACTGACTTCAAGTATGGCCCCAATTTCTTTTAAATTTAATGCTTCATCGTAATACAAAGATAATACCAAAGCATCACGTTCTGGTAACAGCTTTAACCCCGCTACCAATGCTGAATGAAATTCAACTTCAGCCAATGATTGATACGCAACATCTTGGTTATCTTCATGATTAATAGTGTCGACATCGACGCCTAGATCCTCAATCCCAACCACTTTACCAACACTGACATCATTCAAAATGCTGTAATATTCATCGAGCGACATGTCTAACCGCGCGGCGATTTCAGGATCGCGTGCATCACGGCCCAACTCTTGTTCCAACTCATCAATCACTTGAGCCACTCGGCGCTGATTACGATGCACCGAGCGTGGTACCCAATCTCCACGCCTGATTTCATCAAGCATCGAACCGCGAATACGGATCCCGGCAAAGGTTTCAAACTTTGCTCCTTTACTGCCATCAAACTTTGATGACGCCTCTAACAGCCCCATCATCCCTGCTTGCAGTAAATCATCTAGCTGCACTGACGCGGGCAAACGCGCCAATAGATGGTGGGCAATTTTTTTCACAAGCGGTGCATACAGTTCAACGATAGAGGTCTTATTATCTAAACTTGTATACGCGGCTGCTTTATTCACCTGAATTATCCTCTTGATAGTCAGTGCGTTGCACTAATCTTTCAACAAAAAACTCTAGGTGTCCTCCTGGCTGAGAAGGAATAGGCCAGCTCATAATTTTGTTCGCAAGACCGTGATAAGCAATCGCAGCTGGAGACTTAGGAAACGCTTCCACAATCAATTTTTGCTTTCTGACCGATTTCCGTAAATTTTCATCAAATGGTACGGTTGCCACCAGTTCTAATGCCACGTCTAAAAATCTATCGGTGACTTTACTGAGTTTGGCAAACAGCTCCATACCTTCGCGTAAGCTGCGCACCATATTCGCCACAATCTTAAAACGGAACACGCCATGTTCACGGCTTAAGATTTTAATGAGCGCATAAGCATCTGTGATGGATGTCGGTTCATCACACACCACAATCAATACGTCTTGCGATGCTCGCGAAAAGCTTAATACCATGTCAGAAATGCCCGCGGCGGTATCAACAATGAGTACATCAAACTGCGTTTTCATTTCACTAAATGCTCGGATCAAACCTGCATGTTGTGCTTGGTTTAGTTCCACCATCGCTTGAGAGCCCGATGTGGCAGGAATAATACCAATTCCTTTTGGGCCTCTTAAAATGACATCATCTAATTCGGCCTCGCCGGACAAAACATGAGATAAATTTTTATCTGCACGTAGTCCTAACATAACATCGACGTTTGCCAGGCCCAGATCCGCGTCTAGCACTAATACCCGTTTGCCTTTTTCCGCCAACGCTGCGGCGGTGTTAATTGACACGCTGGTTTTACCAACGCCACCTTTACCACCAGAGACGGCGATAACTTTTACTTTTTCATTATTTGGCTGATTCATCATACGTAAACCGCTTGCTTGATCGGAAGTCATGTTTCTACTCAAATGCATGGGTCATTGCTGCTGACCGTTCACTATTCTGTAATGGTTCTATTGGTTGGTTATCTAATGCAGCTAGGGCGCGATTGGCCAGAGCCAACGTGTCTGCCACTTGCATGTCTTCAGGAACACGTTGTCCATCAGTGATATAACTCAAAGGTAACCCACTTTGAATCAACACACTTAACGCTGGCGCTAATGACACTGATTCATCTAACTTGGTCAGTACCGCGCCTGAAAGCGGGATACGGGTAAATTGTTTGACCGCATCTTCAAGTACGCGACGCTGGCCGGTGGCAGACAGTACCAGATAACTACGAATAGGTATGCGGTTATTTGCCGTTAAATTGTCGAGCTGTTGAAATAATCGCAGATCGCGCTGGCTCATACCGGCGGTATCGATAAGCACTAACTTACGGTTTCTAAATTGGTACAACACTTGCTCTAATTCATTAAAATCATGCGCCTGTTTGACCGGACAACCCATTATTTTTCCGTACGTGGCCAATTGCTCAAACGCGCCAATACGATAGTGATCTGTCGTGATCAACGCCACTTGCTCAGTACCATGATGTGCAGCAAATCGAGCGGCTAATTTCGCCACCGTGGTCGTTTTTCCGACCCCTGTAGGCCCTACAAAGGCCACGACACCGCCTTGACGCACAATATCATCACCTTGATTATCCAGCATATTGGCCAAGCTACGTGGCAGTGAAGCCACTAACTCTGCGGGTGCATAATGCTCGCTCAAGTTAGACAATTTTTTGGCTACATCAGGAGAAAATTCAGCTTCAAGCAATTTACTTTCTAACATCGCCCCAACAGGATCGTTACGCTTTTTCTGCTCAGACATTAACGTACTCACTTGGTGCGTCAATAAATTGCGCAGCGATGACAATTCCTCTTTCATCGCATCCAGTTCTGTGCGATCGCTGCTGGAGGTACGCGTCACGCTATCAGGTGCTCTATGCGGGGTAAATTCAGCTTTTGTGGGGGTTTTCTTTGCTGGCGTAACTTGCGCTTGCAAGCCTTTCGCCCAATCTGGCATTGTCAGCTCTTCACTCGCACTCGATGACATTTGCTGATCAACTCTGCTTTGTTGACGTTCAAGCAGCGCTTGTAATGAATCTGCAGCAGGCGTTGATTGAGTCTGTGTCTGCGCTTTCACGTTCGCACGTGCACCTAGCGTCACTTTCTCGTCACTGAGCTCAGCCAAGGGGGCCGCGGCAATTTGCGGCTTAGGATCGTCATAGTCCACAGCGGCAACGATCTCAATCCCTCCTGTCACCTTTTTATTGGACATAATGACCGCGTCAGAACCCAGAGTTTCTTTCACTTGCGCTAAGGCTGAGCGCATATCTTTTGCTAAAAATCTCTTAATCTTCAATTATTCGCCCTCTACTGTCCAACTGCGGACACGATACGGATCTGTTTCTCATCAGGCACCTCTTGATAAGAGATCACCCGTAGATTTGGGATCGTATGCTTAACAAACCGTGATAATGTTGAACGCAACATACCCGATGTTAATAAAATCGCCGGTTGCCCAACCATTTCTTGCCGCTGTGTTGCATCCACTAACGACTTTTGCATACGTTCAGCGAGACTTGGCTCTATATTAGGCCCTTCACTGCCGGTTGCTTGCATAGACTGATGCAACATTTGTTCCAACTCTGGCGCCAAAGTTATGACGGGAATTTCCAACTCAGGGCCACTGATCTCTTGTACTATCATGCGCTTTAACGCAATACGCACCGCAGCAGTTAACACTTCAGTGTCTGCACTCTTAGGCCCATACTCTAATAACGTCTGCACAATGGTCTTCATATCCCGAATTGACACCCCCTCATTAAGCAGGTTTTGCATCACTTTGACCACCGTGCCTAATGGCATCACATCAGGAATAAAGCCATCGACCAATTTAGGCGAGTGCTTTGCTAACATATCAAGTAGCTGTTGCACTTCTTCGTAACCTAATAGTTTTGAAGCATTATTGGTGAGCAACTGGCTGATGTGTGTGGCCACAACTGTCGCGGCGTCAACCACCGTATAGCCCAATGTTTGTGCATGCTCTCTTAGATCTGGTGCTATCCAAACCGCCTCTAAACCAAATGCAGGATCGGTCGTTTCGATCCCCTCGAGCTTGCCAAAGACTTGGCCTGGATTAATGGCTAATTCACAATCGTGACGGATCTCACCTTCTCCTGAAGACACGCCCATCAGTGAGATCTGATACGCATTGGGTGACAAATCTAAATTATCGCGAATATGCACCGCTGGCACTAAAAAACCTAATTCTTGAGACAGCTTTTTACGCACACCTTTAATGCGACTTAACAATTCTCCACCTTGGCCTTTATCGACCAGTGGGATCAAGCGATAACCAACTTCTAATCCAATAGTATCAACATGTTGCACATCATCCCAACTCAACTCTTTTGGCTGAGCATTTTGCTTTTCCACCGGTCCTGACTTAGCCAGTTCCAGCGCTTTGACTTTATCACTCGCCTGCTTTTTATTAATAATATAAGCCGCGCCACCGGCCATTGCGGCAAGTGAAAGAAATACAAAATGCGGCATTCCCGGCACAATCCCCATCACGAACATCACAGCAGCGGCAATCGCTAAGGCTTTGGGACTGTCAAACATCTGACTCATCACCATCTCGCCCATGTCACCGGACTCATTTTGGCGTGTCACCATTAAAGCTGCGGCAATTGACAATAATAAACCGGGGATCTGCGCGACTAAGCCGTCACCAATTGTCAGTAAGGTATAAATTTCTATCGCATCAGAAAAGCTCAGACCATGCTGCGCCATGCCAATGACAAACCCACCCAGAATATTGATCACTAAGATTAATATTCCCGCAATGGCATCGCCTTTAACAAACTTTGACGCCCCATCCATAGCGCCGTAAAAGTCAGCCTCACGGGTCACTTCTGCACGTCGAGCGCGCGCCTGTTCTTGAGTGAGTAAACCAGCATTAAGATCGGCATCAATTGCCATTTGCTTACCGGGCATCGCATCCAGTGTAAAGCGAGCACTCACCTCAGAGATCCGTCCAGCACCTTTAGTCACAACAGCGAAGTTAATGATAATTAAGATCAAAAACACCACTAAACCGACAGCATAGTTACCACCGATGACCACAGAGCCAAAAGCCTCTATCACTTTACCGGCTGCATCTCCACCATTATGCCCTTCCAGTAATACCACTCGGGTGGAGGCCACATTTAATGCCAATCGCAATAGCGTTGCCACCAGTAATACCGTTGGAAAAGCCGCAAAATCAAGTGGACGATCACTGTAAATGGCCACCAATAAAACGACTAATGCCAGCGCAATATTGAAAGCGAACAAAATATCGAGTAGAAAAGCAGGCATGGGCAAAATGATCATCGCCAATGCGGCTAAAACCAATAATGGTGTTCCTGCCCCTTTAAATTGTGAGGGCTTTAATTGCTTTAACTGCCCGAGCTTTGCACTAAGTTCCATTCACCTTACCAGTCTTTGACACTAATAGACTTTTTAATGCAATTTAAGTACCAACATGAGTGTCAGCAATACATTAACTGTGAGGCACACTATACCTTGAAACGCGCTAACAAAGAATCGAGCATCAAACAAGTGGTTAATTATTATACTTATAATAATGAAATCACTGAGAGAACTGCCAAATAAAGTCGATCTAGCTTCGTTATCGACACTTTAATGTTTAAGCTCGTCCGGGATCGGCTGCTTAATGGGGATAGCATTGGGTTTACGACCTTTGCCTTTTTGGTATTGACGTAACTGAAACACATACGCGAGCACTTGTGCGACTGCGGTAAACAGGCCTTCGGGGATCTCTTGATCTATTTTAGTGGTGTGGAAAATGGCGCGAGCTAAAGGCGCTGCGGTCACGATAGCCACATCATGCTCGCGCGCGATCTCTCGAATTTTAAACGCAACTTCATCTACCCCTTTTGCCAACACAAAAGGCGCAGTCGACTTCAGTGCATCATATTTAACCGCCACCGCATAATGCTCAGGATTAACCACAATGACATCGGCATTAGGCACTTCTCCCATCATTCTACGCTGCGCCATTTCTTGTTGTAACTGACGAATACGACCTTTAACTTCCGGCTTACCTTCAGTGTCTTTATATTCGTCTTTAACTTCTTGCTTCGTCATTTTTAATTGTTTAGCGTGATGCCAGATCTGATACGGCACATCAATGGCGACAATCAGAAACGTTGACGCGCACAATAAAATAAAAATCCAACCCATTAAATCCAGCGCATGGTAGATGTTCCCCGGCAAGTGATCTTGCGATAACAGCAAAATATCATTGAGATAAATATTCAACACCCAATAAGCCGTGACCGCCACCACCAAAAATTTGGCGATCCCTTTTGTGAGCTCAACCACCGCTTGTACACCAAACATACGTTTTAAGCCCGCCACAGGGCTGAGTTTACTCGGCTTTGGCATACACGCTTTGCCCGAAAATGACATGCCGCCCAACGCCACATTGCCGGCAAAAGCCATTACCGCTAACAGTAAAATAAAGCCTATTAAAGGTGCGGCCAACTCCCCACCTATCATGCTCCAAATGTTCATCATTTGCCGGGTGTCAAAAATCTCTTCTCGATTTAATGTAAACAAATCAATCATGATGATATACATCGCTTTAGCGATACTCGGACCGGTCATCACTAAGCCCACGGCGGCGGCGATCAACACCGCTGAGGTGCCTAGATCTTTTGATCGTGCAACCTGCCCTTTATCTTTGGCCTGTTGCAACTTCCTGGAGGTGGCTTCTTCTGTTTTTTCTTGACTACTGTCATCAGACATAACAGCACGCCTCCGTTATTAAGCGAGCTGCTACAGCAATCAATACGCTGCAGACAACCACTAATTTAATCCTCCATCTAGATCACATTGCAGCTGCAATGCATTACACAGTAAAATTTGGGTAGCACGCCACACTTCATCAAAATGAGACATAATTGGCGTTAAGGTGAGCCAAAGAATAAACAGCCCGCTGACCATGGTCACCGGAAAACCAATGGCAAAAATGTTCAGCTGCGGGGACGCCCGTGTCATCACGCCAAAAGCCAAATTAATCGTCAGCAAGGCCACAATAGCCGACAGCGACATCGTTAATGCCGCCCCAAACATATAACCAACAAACTCGCTAAATAATCGATAGCTGCTCAAGCTTAGCCCTTCCATGGCGACCGGAATGGACTCAAAGCTGGCCACAACCATTTTGATCATGACCAAGTGGCCATCAACCGCAAGGAAAATCAACGTGGTTAATAATAAGAAAAAATTGGCAACGACCGGTGTTTGCTGACCAGAACTGGGATCGATCATAGAAGCAAAACCTAGGCTGGTTTGCATACCAATAATCTGCCCTGTTAACACAAAAGTTTGCATCAGCATTAAAGTCGCAAACCCCATTGAGACCCCAATGATGATCTGCTGAAATGTCACAAATACCGCACTCAATGATAATAATTCGATAGTCGGCATCGGTGGCAATACTGGCACAACCGCGGCGGTTACAGCCACAGAAAGCAACAATCTCACTCGCGATGGCGTGGTGGTTGCGCCAAATACCGCCATCACCATAAACATGCTGGAGATCCGTGTCAGCGGCCAAATGTAGCCGGCGATCCCTCCCATGATTGTCTCAAGTAAGATAGCCATTATTCGTTGGCTCTGTTGCTGGCTTTTGGGTGTATAACAAAAAGGCTGGAAAAGGTCGCCATACTTAACCAATAACTTGCGGGATCATATTCACCATCTGCATAAAAAATTCCATCATGGTTTGCACCAGTAAATGCCCCATTAACATCAAACCTAATAATGTTGTCAGTAGGCGCGGTAAAAAACTCAATGTTTGTTCATTGATTGACGTAGCGGCTTGAAAAACAGCCACAATTAACCCAACTATCAGCCCAGGCACAATGATCATCGAGACGATAGTCACAATCACCGCCAATGCTTCACGAAAAATATCTATCAGTGCTTCAGGTGTCATTACACGCTCAATATACGTTGATTAAGACCGGAGCTTGACGGAGCATTTTACTGCAACATCAACACTATAAGGCCTCTATAAACCAAAGCTGTTAGCCAATGTGCCCATGACTAAGCTCCAACCGTCCACCAATACAAAAAGCATGATTTTAAATGGCAAAGACACAATCATGGGTGACAACATCATCATCCCCATTGCCATTAAAATACTGGCGACCACCAGATCGAGAACTAAAAATGGCACAAACAACATAAAGCCAATTTGGAAGGCCGTTTTGAGTTCGCTGGTGATAAACGCAGGGATCACCACGCTCATCGGCGCATCTTCAGGGCTGTTAATGTTCTGATAACCTGAAATATCGATAAAAGTGTCGAGATCTGTGAGGCGCGTTTGTGACAACATAAACTCTTTCAGCGGCCCTTTGCCAGTATTGAATGCATCTTGGATAGGCATTCCTTGTTCAATATAGGGTTTAACGGCTTGATCGTAAATTTTATCAAATACCGGCGACATAATAAAAAATGTCATAAACAAACTTATGCCAATTAAAATCTGATTGGACGGTGCTTGTTGTAACCCAATGGCTTGGCGCAAGATAGATAACACCACAATAATGCGGGTAAAAGAGGTCAACATAATTACGGCGGCGGGAATAAAACTCAACGCGGTCATCAACAGCAAAATCTGCATGGTCACAGAATATTGTGTTGAGCCATCCGCCCCGGTTGACACCGTAACAGCCGGTAATATGCCTGGATCAGCGTAAACGCTGGGAGAAATCACGCCGAGGAGCAGCGTCGCTAAAAAAAGGAAACATTGCTTCATTGTGATGATTTCGCTTGACGTAAACGACTGGCAAATGACTCTGCAGCAACATCGACCGGCGTGTCTAATTTATCGATAAGGTTGACTTGCTGCGCTGTCACACCTAACAGGTATTGTTGGCCATCGACATCGATTAGCACCAGTTTTTCTTTCTGCCCTAACGATGTCATCGCCACTGTTTTTAACGCTCCTTGACTGCTCGGCACCAAGTTAAGCCGTTTCACGATATATGCCAACACAAAAATGAGCAGTAATACCACAATCAGCCCGCCTACCATGCTCGTCAGTGTAGCCACTGTAGAGGGCGCAGAAGAGGCCGCAGCCTCAACGGGGACGGCGGCACTGGCTAAGCTTGTAAGTATAAGCGGAATACTCATGCTAAATCCTTTTATTTCAGTTTTTTAATACGCTCTGTTTGGCTAATAACGTCGGTTAGACGGATCCCAAATTTATCGTTAACCACCACTACTTCGCCATGCGCGATAAGCGTGCCATTAACCATCACATCTAATGGCTCTCCCGCCACGCGATCGAGCTCAACAACCGAACCTTGGTTCAGCTGCAGTAAGTTACGGATATTAATAAAACTACGGCCCACTTCCATCGAGATAGTGACCGGAATATCCATGATCGCATCGAGCTTGGAAGCTTCCTCTTCATTGAGTGGCTTGGCGTCATTATTAAACTCATCAAGTTCAACCGCTTGTGCTTCTTCAATCGCTTGCTCTGCCATCGCAGCAGCCCAATCATCACCGGTTTCTGTACTCATTTTGTATCACCTTTATAATTGAGAACCTTCGCGTGACTTACTTTTAAGTGTCACCAACTGTAACTCTGATTTAACCGTTTCAGGTCTTTGAATTTGTTCGCAGATCTTTAATGCTAGATTATCTTTTGTTTTGCCCATTTTACAGCGATAAGTGGGTAAATCTTCCACTTTTAAAATGATATGCTCGGGCAGTTCAACCTCAATCACATCCCCGGCTTTAAAGTCCAGCACATCACGCAAGGTCACTTTATGCTCTACCACCGTGGCATCAATGCCTACGTCGACGTCCATGATCTCATCGCGCAGTGCCTGTGACCAACGCATGTCCGTATCTTGAGTATCACTTTGCACGCCAGCGTCCAGTAATTCACGGATAGGCTCTATCATGGAATAAGGCATCGTGATATGAAAATCGCCTCCTCCGCCGTCAACCTCAATATGAAAAGAACTGACCACGACCACTTCAGTTGGGCTAACAATATTCGCCATCGCTGGATTCACTTCGGAGTCGAGGTAATCAAACTCGACATCCATCACCGGCGCCCATGCCTCTTTATAATCTTCAAAAATGATTTTCAACAACAGTTGCACAATTCTACGCTCTGTTGGGGTAAACTCTCGACCTTCAATTTTGGCATGAAAACGCCCATCACCGCCAAAAAAGTTATCCACTAAAATAAAGACTAATCTGGCTTCCATCGTGATCAGTGCCGTGCCTTTTAGCGGACTAAAACGCACCATATTTAAACTGGTGGGCACAAATAAGGTGTGAACATATTCTCCAAACTTAAGCATTTGCACACCATTAATTGACACTTCCGCCGCTCGGCGCATCATATTAAACATGCTCACCCGTAAATGGCGTGCAAAGCGCTCATTCACAATCTCAAGCGTGGGCATCCGCCCTCGAACAATGCGATCTTGCGACGAAAAGTCATACGTACGAGCATCTAACTCGTTGTCTTCAAGCAAATCTTCTTCAACATCATCAACACCGTGTAACAGCGCATCAATTTCGTCTTGGCTTAATAAATCACTCACGATATGACCTTTTGCCTATATCAAACGTTTGGTTTACAAAAAGCGCTGCACATTTACTGCATCACAAAGCCGGTAAATAATATTTTCTCGACCACTTTATGGCCTGCGATCGCTTGCAGTGTATTTTGCACATTAAGTAGAGCGAGTAGTCTTAGCTCATCTTTGCCAGCTAACGTACTGAGTTTATCCACATCAGCACCGCTGAATGTGGTTAACAACGCATCTTCAATTAAGGGGATATGCTTTTTAATCAACACATCATCGTCTTTACCACGCACCATTAACTGCACTTTGATCTCTACCAAGCGAGTGCGACCATTGCCCGGTAAATTAAACAAAAAAGGCCGAGGCATGGCGGCGTAAAACGCTTCATTTCTATCTGAGATCGCCACCATACTGAGCATTGCAGTATCCTCTGGGACCGCGACGTCGTCATGGGCCAATACTCGCCACAATGTCGCCGCAATCACTAAAATCAACACACTGGCTATCGCGCCAAAAAGCATCAACTGCTTGCGATTATTTGGCTTGTCATTGACTTTAAGCTCTAATGATTCTTCTGCCATTGATTTCCCTATTTTGTCTTATCTATTTTAACTGACGATCCAAACTCTGTTCTTTTTATCGCAGCGCTATAGGTTACCTGCTTATGCATAATAATCTATAGCTGAAACAGTACTTGTGACCTGATTTGTGTCTATCAATGGCTCTTCTGCTGAAAAATCATCCATTTCAGCAAGATATTGACCTTGCGCGTCACCTTGTTGCTGCGCTGATGAGTCTCCACCACGGTGATCTTGCGACACTTGTCCCTCTGTCAGTTGCATTCCTTGCTCCGCTAACATATCGCGAAGTCGTGGCAGCGCTTGCTCAACCAGCTCGCGAGTTTGTGCTTGAGCGACTTGAAACTGCACTTGTGTGCTGTCGCCCTGCACTTGGATCCGTACTATCATGCTGCCCAGTTCTGCAGGATCAAGCCTGATCTCTGCTTGCTGGATCCCTTGGCTGACCATAGTGATCAATTGTTGTTTCATTACCGGTGAAAAACGCTGGATCATCGCTTGCATTTGACTTGCTTGATCGCCATATTGTTTCAATGCCAATTGGATCTGCTGCGGTTCTGCACGAGTGAGGCTCTGCGCCCCAATTGACTCAGACTGCCCCGCTGAAACACTTTTACTCTCAAGCGCTGATAAAGCGTCCGAACTCGCACCGCTGTCCAAGCCCGCAGTAAGTCCCTGTTGGATAGGTGATAATTTGACGCTCAGATCTGCCGCTTTTAATGACTCTACAGTGGCATTAAGCCCCGGAGCCATATGTTTATCCTTATTGCCATCGACGCCCTCTTGCGGCGTGATATTGTTAGCCATATTAGCGTCAACTACATCGGCTGTGCGCGTAATAACCTCCGCCCTTGCTTGGCCGGCATGATTGGCTGCCTCTGGATTTACCTGTCCCGGGGTATTCGGTGCTGCCTGCAAGGATACACCTATGCCGTTGTTGCGATGCTGCTGAGCAAGGCTCGAGTCAACATCACTGCTTTGATGCACTGGCGCGTGGGTCACCACCCCAGATAATGCAGCGTCAGCGTGAGGCTGTTTGCCTAAGGTCACATTGCTTAAAGACAGCGGTTCACCTTTTTGGCTTTGACTTTGGCTTTGGTTTTGATTTTGATTTTGGCTTTGGTTTTGGTTTTGATTTTGATTTTGCCCTAACGGCAAGTTTTCACCGTCAGTCAGAGTCGCGCGTGTGTCTATTTCTGTGCTTATTTCCGTGCCTATTTCTGTGTCTGCTTCTATGCCTGCTTGTGCGTCTTTCGCATTCTCATTGAAAGTTTCTGCAGATTGACTTTGTGCTAACTGAATTTGTGCCAATACTTGGCTGACCTCATCGCGCTCGGCGTCTGCAACGCCTTGTTCTGCATCAGTACGCTGCTGAGGTTCAACCGCGTCACTTTGCGTCTCAACAGTAGTCTCTGCTTGGCTTGCTTTGTCTAAGGCTGCAGAAAAATCATCATTGTCAGCGATCAATTCAGGTTGACTGAGCATTGATGAGTGCGTCGCGGCGCCATCAACACGCGTAAATAGTGTATGAATTAATTGCTGCATTAAACATCTCCGTCAGCGTGACCTTAAATAAAAGCGCATCAATAATGAGAGTGACTGTCAAAATATCGGCCAACGATGGCCATTATTCATCACTCAATCATCTGTTATAAAAACAAAGCAATTATGATGCCAACAAACAAGATGAGGTAGAAATAAGATCTAGCGGCGGGATTGTCGATAAAACTGTTGTGATGCGAATTCATCAACCAATTTTTGCTCTTTACGTTGTTCAAGTAACTGGGCTTTTTCTGCTTTATTTGCTAATAACAACTCAACTGCTTTACGTTTCTGCTGCTTTTCTTGCCAGTTAATCTGCCGATATTGTTGCTGTTTACTGGCTTCTTGCACGGAATTGACCTGTTGCACAATGGCAGCATCAATTTGTCGCACAAACTGATGAAACTGATGATAGTGACTAGCGCTAATATTTTGACCCTGTTGCTGCTCCATCTGCTTCATGTAATCTAAGCGGTAATTTTGCAGCGCATCCAATTGATTTTGCTGTTTTTGCAATGCTAACTGCGCTGAACGTACTTGCAATGAGGCTTGCTCTTCAGCGTCTTTATTTAATTTAAGTACCGTTAATAACGGATCGGATTTAGCCATTTATTTGTCGCTCACTTAGCAGTAATGTTACACCTGACACTGTGCACCTAACTGACTTAACATTAAGGCGCTGCTATCAAAAGTAATGGCATCTTTCATCGTTTGACGTAAAAACGCATTCATCGCAGGTTGCAAGCGCATGGCATTATCAATACGCGGATCGCTGCCTTGTGTATAAGCACCAATGGAGATCAAGTCTTTATTTTGTTGATATAAAGAATAAACTTGCTTCACTCGTCGCATCGCTTCTAGATGCTCAGTGCTAATCACCATCGGCGCGACTCGACTAATCGAGGCTTCGATATCAATCGCAGGATAATGACCTGAATCAGCCAACGCTCGAGACAATACGATATGACCGTCGAGGATCGCACGTGAGGCATCGGCAATAGGATCTTGCAGATCATCACCTTCAGTCAATACCGTGTAAAATGCTGTAATAGAGCCTTGTTTACCGCCACCATTACCCGCCCGCTCAACTAACTTGGGCAACTTTGCAAATACCGAAGGCGGATAACCTTTTGTTGCGGGTGGTTCGCCAACGGCCAATGCAATTTCACGTTGCGCTTGGGCATAGCGAGTCAAGCTATCCATCAATAATAAGACGTTATAACCCATGTCACGAAAGTATTCTGCAATGCGAGTTGAGGTTTCGCATGCCCTTAGTCGCATTAATGGCGAGGTGTCAGCCGGCGCGGCCACCACCACAGCGCGAGCGCGGCCTTCTGGGCCTAGAATTTCTTCAATAAACTCTTTCACTTCTCGGCCACGTTCACCGACCAAACCCACCACAATAATGTCAGCGGTGGTACCACGTGTCATCATGCCTAACAGCACACTTTTACCGACGCCCGAACCTGCAAACAAGCCCATTCGCTGCCCTTTTCCGACGGTTAACATGGCGTTGATGGCGCGCACTCCGACATCTAAAGGTTCACTGATCGCCCGCCGAGCCAGCGGGTTAATCGCTGGGGCGTGCGTAGGGGCTTTTTGATCTGTTTGTAAATGACCTAATCCATCAATAGGTTGCCCGCTGCCATCAAGCACTCTGCCTAATAAAGCCAAGCCAACACTGAGCCCTGATTGCTGCCCAAGCGGCGTCACTTTTGCGCCAGGTAACACGCCACTGAGCTCTTCGATGGGCATTAAATACAGCAGTTGATCGTCAAAGCCGATAACTTCTGCCACTAAGTTTCCTGACAACGTTTCAATTGAGCAAAGACTACCCACTGCCGCTCGGCATCCACTGGCTTCCAGTGTTAAGCCGACCACGCGGACAAGCTGTCCACTGGCTTCGACCATCAATGGGCAGATTTTTTTCTGGTGTTGAGCCAGTTTATTACGTAACCGGTGTGAGCGTGTCGGCATGTTCACCTTCAGTAACAAAGTCGGATTGTTGAGCGGGTTGCTTATCTGCCTGCGTGGAGGTGTGCGTCGACGGGGTTGCTTCACTGTCCGCCGTCACTGCCGCGCGATTGGCCTGCTGATTGAACAACGCATCTTGCTGTTGCTCTTGCTGTAACAGTAAATCTTGCTCTGTTTTCACTAACTCAAAAAAAACGTGCTCAATGCGTGACTCAACAGTCATGTCGATATGACTGCGGCCGCTAGTGATCACACAATCTCCAGCAGACAAACTCGGATCGGCTTCAAGATCCCAGCGATTTCGCGTCAGCTGTGCAGCGCTGTATAAGCTGGAGATCAGTGTTTCGTCAGCTGGAGTCACCCGAATGTTGACTTGTTGCTTCTTTATCGGCAACGCGTCAATACCTTGGCGTAACGCACTCAAAATATGTTCAGGATGTGTTTTAAGCTCATGACCAATAACACTTTTTGCAAGACTCATACTCGTGGATAATAGTGCTTTTTCTATTTCAAGATCCAGTATATTTAACGGCTGCTCAAATTGCTCGAGTAATGTTTCAAAGCGTTTTAACATGTCATTGGCCGCCAGTAGCCCTGCTTCATAGCCTTGCTCTTTACCTTGCTCAAATCCTTCACTGTGGCCTTGTTCAAGGCCTGTTAAGCGCCCTTTTTCCAGTCCGCTCGCATGGCCTTTTTTGTGGCCTTGACTAAAGCCTTCTTGTTCAGCGTGCGCACGAATATCTTCAATTTCACTTAACGTGGGCGGTAAAACAGGCGTCGCTTCAACGACGGTTTCAACCTGTTTATTCAAGGTGCCGCGGCCAAACATATTTAACGCCGCATCTTCATTCTTTTCGCTGATCTCGGGGAGATCCCAATGACCAAACTCATCGGTGGTGTTCAGTGTGGCCCCTTTGGGTTTGTGAGTCGATTCTGACATTATAAGAACTCTTCACTGGCGCCGCTGCCCAGCGCCAATTCACCGCTTTCACTGAGGCGACGTGCGATTGATAATATCTCTTTTTGTGCCACTTCAACTTCGCTGATCCTTATCGGCCCCATGGCCTCTAAGTCATCACGTAGTAATTCTGCTGCCCGTTTAGACATGTTTTTAAGCAGCTTCTCTTTCAATTGATCATCGGTGCCTTTGAGCGCTTTCATCAGCACATCTTGTTGCACTTCTCTGAGTAATACCTGAATACCGCTGTCGTCCATGTCGGCTAAGTTTTCAAATACAAACATGAGATCTTGAATTTGCTGCGCCATTTCTTCATCCGAGCCACGCATGGTTTCCATCAGCTGGCTTTCTACACCGGTATCGAGATAGTTCATAATGTTGGCTGCCGCTTTTAAGCCGCCCATCTTGGCAGCTTGTGCGCCTCCTTGGCCTGCAAACTGTTTCTCCATGATGTCGTTAAGTTCTTGCAACGCCGCGGGTTGCACTTCCTCTAAATTCGCGATCCGCATCATGAGATCTAAACGGGTATTTTCAGGAAATTGTGCAAAAATCTCTGCGGCTTGATCAGGCTCTAAATACGACAGGACAATCGTTTGGATCTGCGGGTGTTCATTTTGAATAATAGTGGCCACTTGCCTTGCATCCATCCACTTTAATGAATCTAGCCCTTTTGCGCCGCTGCCCATGATGATCTGCTCGATGAGATTACCGGCTTTGTCTTCGCCCAGTGCAGCAGTGAGCGCTTTGCGGACAAACTCTTCGCTGTTAAAGCCAATGGAAGAGTATTTCTGGATTTCATCTAAAAATAATTTATGAACGCCAATCACTTTTTCTTGGCCAAACTCTTCCATCGCGGCCATCGCCATGCCCACTTTTTGCACTTGTTTTGGCTCTAAGTGCTTTAAAACAGAAGCGGCATCACTTTCACTGAGACTCAATAGTAAAATGGCGGTTTTTTCAATGCCGCTGAGTTCCTCAACTTTAAAGCCTGAAGTGGCCACTTGCCCTTCTGCGAATGTCTTATTTGTCATCGTCTAGTAACCAATTTTTCACGACTTGGGTCGATAGTTCAGGTTCATTCGCCACTATCGCACGAATGGCTTTAATCATGTCATCATCTTTATGAAGATCGGGAATTAATATCGATCCGTCATCGGCGTAACTGTATTCGGCTTCAGGCCGCTCTAGCATGCCTAATGTATCTGCAGCGTATTGATCTTCAATTTCAGCCAGTTCATCACCGATTTTGGGTTCTTCAGGCAACTTAGTGTCAGGGTACACAACGCGTTTCAACATTGGGCTAATAATAAAAATCACTATGGCTAATGCCACGATGGTGCCTAAGCCCCATTTGACTGCGCGCCAAAACCAAGGTTGCTCCCACATTTCAGGCGCGGGGGCGGCTTCGATTAGCTGATCCATAAAGGGCACGCTAACCACTTCAATAATGTCACCACGTTGACTATTAAAGCCCACTGCACCTTCCAGTAAGCGGCGGATATTCGCCAATTCTTGCGCCGTTCGTGCGATGCGAGTCACGCTGCCATCGGCTGCGGTGGCATTTTTAAAGTCAACGGCAACAGAGACGCTCACCCGTTGTAACGTGCCGACCTGTTGTCTGGTATTGCTGATCGTGGTGTCAATTTCAAAGTTACGTGTGGCTTCTTTATGGTGCGTGCCATTACCGCTAGTGTGCGTACTGGTGGCACTGTTCGCTTCTTCTGGGATCTGTGCATTCAAAGGCGGCTGGTTTGATAAGGCCCCAGGAATGCCGCCCGAGGTGCCGCCTTGCGTGTTGTTTTCAATTAACATCTCGCTGCGCAGGGCTGACATGACCGGGTTGTAACGCTTCTCTGTTTGCTCTACTGCGGTAAAGTCCATGCTCACATCCACTTGGGAGGTGAAATTCTCTGGTCCTAAGATCGGCATTAAGATGGACGCGACTTTATTGCGGTATTCTGATTCTTTTTGCTGGGTGATCTCTAACTCACGCCGAGCAATCGCAGAGGCTCCATCTTGGCTGCCAGAGTTGAGCAAACGACCATTAGCATCTGTTACTGTGACTTTATTGGGTTCTAAATTGTGCACCGCTGAGGCGACAATATCGACAATGGCATCAATTTCTTCTTGGCCTAACGAGCCTCTACGTATACTCACTACCACGGTTGCACTGGGCTTGGAGCGATTGCGGGCAAATACGTTTTCTTTAGGTAAAGCTAAGATCACTTTTGCGCGGGTGATACTTTTTAATTCTTCAATTGCGCGAGCTAAGTTTTGCTCTTGACTGTGCTTTAAGCGAGCTTGCTCCATACGCTGACTGACACCAAAGCCGCTGTCTTTACTGAGATAGTCATCATCAGCCGCGCTTTGATCTAACCCTGCACGGCTGAGCAACATTTTAACAGCTTGGTATTTATCTTCCGGCACTTTGACAACATCGCCTTGGATCTGATATGAGATCTGATTTTTATCCAGTTCATCAAGTACCTGTACCATTTCTTGAGTGGTCATCTGCCCTAATGGACGATATTCAGGCTCTTGTGCCCAGATCATCACAAAGACGGCAAGTGCTAAGCAAATGGCCAACGCCAAAATCATCGTCACTTGACGTAACAAATCAACATTGCCAATCGCGCCCATCACTCCAGGCTTATGCTCTTCTTGCACTCCGCTGGCTTGTTCGCCTGCGGCAACATTTGAACCTGCACCTACCACCATGTCTGTACTCACTATTGCTACCTGCTATCCGTGATAAAGGCCTAAACAGGCATACTCATTATGTCTTTATAAGCTTCTATGAGCTTATTTCTCACTTGCACTGTTGCTTCAAAAGCAACACTGGATTTTTCACGCGCGATTACGGTATCAGATAATGACACTGTGGTATCGCCCATATCAAGACGAGTGGCTAAATTAGCTGCATTCGACTGAAGTTCGCTCACATTTCCAACAGCTTGTGACAACAGTTGACCAAAATCAGCGCCAGAGGTGTTGTTGACTTGGCGAGTCACATTGCTTTGCATGCCTTGCGTGCCAATTTGGCCGTTAAGTGATTGCATTTCTTGTAATAAAGAATTGGCACCTATTTGCATTCTAATTTCCTTATGTCGTTTTCTTGACAAATTTTATTATTGAACTAGATAAAGCATTAATCGTGCCAGCTTTTAAATCTAACGCAGCGCTTCGCCCTCATCGACTTGTGCGTCAATGAAGGCGAAATAGTAGGAAATATGCAAAGAAGAGGAGGAGCAAATAAGTCGAGCGTTAAGCGGGGATCTCAATGCCGGCAGCACGCATCTTGGCCATTTTGTAACGTAAGGTGCGAGCGCTGATCCCAAGCTTATCGGCCACCTCTTTACGGCTGCCGTGACATTGGTGCAGCGCATCTAAAATAATGACATGCTCTTGCACTTTAAGCTCATGACCTAAGCCTTCGACTTCTTGGCTAACTTGTGGCGCTATCGTGCTAACGGCTGGCGCGGTTAATGTGATGTCTGTGGCGTCAATAATAATATCATCCACTCGGATCTCGCGGCCCATGTGCAAGATCAGCGCGCGCTGCACGACATTATCTAACTCTCGCACATTGCCTGGCCAGTTGTGGGTCAATAATTTTTGCACCGCACAAGATCCCAGCGTCGGGACGTCGGCTTTATTGATCATGCTGGCATGTCGCACAATTAAGTGTTTTGCTAGCGGTAAAATATCCGCTGGGCGCTGCGCCAGTGCCGGCCATGTCAGTGGAAACACATTAATACGATAGTAAAGATCTTCCCTGAATTGGCCAGCTGCTGCCATGGCTTTAAGATCGCGGTTAGATGTGGCTAACACTCGCACATTCAGTTTGATGGTTTTACGTCCACCAAGCCGCTCAACTTCGCGCTCTTGCAACACTCGCAGCAGCTTCGCTTGCAAGCCCACTTCCATCTCAGAGATCTCATCTAACAGTAACGTGCCGCCTTGTGCTTGCTCAAATTTGCCAGGGCACGCTTGATATGCACCGGTAAAAGCGCCTTTCTCATAACCAAACAGTGTCGCTTCAAGCATATTCTCGGGGATAGCAGCGCAGTTTATTGCCACAAAAGGCGCGTCTGTACGCTCACTGTGCTGGTGTATGTAGCGCGCTAATACTTCTTTACCACTGCCGCTTGGGCCCATGATCATCACTGACGCATCGGATCTCGCCACTCGCTCAGCTAATGCCAACAATGCGAGGCTTTTTTCATCGGCGACCACAGGTTGACCTTCTATGATCTTTTCAGGTAGGTAGCGAGACACTTGATTAAGCAGCACTTCTGGCGAAAAAGGTTTAGATAAGTAATCCACCGCGCCCAACTTCATTGCATTAACCGCATGATCAATCGTGGCATAGGCTGTCATTAACAGCAGCGGCACTTTTGGATGTTGCTGTTGTATATAGGTCAGTAAGCCTAAGCCGCCAATTCCTTCCATCTGGACATCACTGATGACTAAATCAAACGTCGTACTTTTTAACGCGATAATTGCCGCTTCTGCCGAGTCGACGTCAATGCAGTCATATTGCGCAAGTAATAAGGTATCCAGTAGCGCCTCTCTTAATGAGGCGTCATCTTCGACTAGAAGAAGTTTACCTTCTGACATATTTACCCTCCCATTACGCTAAGGTGCGGCGCTGCTAACGGAAAAGTCAGTGCGGCGGTGCAGCCTAAGCCGACACGACAACTCAGACGTAAACTGCCGCCATGGTGATTGATCACTGACTGCACCACTGCTAGCCCTAATCCTGTGCCTTGTGTTTTGGTCGTAAAAAAAGGTTCGAGCACTTGTTGTTGTAGTTCAGCATCAAGCCCTTTACCGTTGTCGATCACATCCAAATGCAACGCTTGTTGGCTTTCGTAACAATGGATTTTGATGCTGCTGGCGCCTGCTTCTGTGCTGTTGATGACCAAATTATTAATGGCTGAGCTGAGCGCTGAGGCGTTTGCACGTATGCAGTGTGTGCTGTGGTTAACAACTTGCAGCTCACAGCCTTTTTGCGCCGCAATGGGCTGGCAGTTATTCATTACGCTGTCGATAACCTCATCAATCGCAACTAGGGTATCAAGATCTTGCTGACGGCCTTTAGCCATCAATAACATATCACTGACTTGGTGCTCTAACTCATTTAGCCTATCGATCAATTTACCTTGAAAGCGTTTGCGAGCAAGCGGTGAAATGTTTGCGCTGCCCAAATTAGATGCGTAGAGCAAGGCTGCACTCAAAGGAGTGCGCACTTGATGTGCCAGTGTCGCGACCATTTTACCTAGCGCCGACAACCTTTGCAGATGAGACAAGTTCTTTTGCAGTAGACGTGTTTCCGTGAGATCGGTCAGCACGATCAATTGTCCGGGCTCAGGCGTGAGCGGCGTGATCGCCAATTTCACGCGCCGGCCATTGCGCAATGACACCTCATGCCCGTCGTCATCTTTAGGAGAAAACGCTTGGTTAATAATGTTAAACCAACGCAAGCCTTGTAGTGGTCCACCCAATAGCTCAAGTGCGACGGGGTTAGCATCTGTCACGATGCCATCACCATTAATGATCACCACACCTGAGGGCATCGCTTGCAAAATATGCTCCATGCGATTGGACATATTTGCCGCTTGCTGGACATCTCCCCATTGGGGACGAGTCCCTAATGGCGCTTCACATTGAGGTTGAGGCATTGCGGACATATAGGCTCCGTCAAAAAAACGATATTTGACCAAGTTAAAGCATTTTTTATGCCAACCTATACATTTTATAAAAAAGAAGAGAAGAGAGTGTCATTATTAGCAACACAAGCTGATACCTTAAAGATATAAGCTTGTCTGCTAATTGGGGCGACGTACCTTTCGAGCTTAGGGTTTGCTCGGTGCTTTAGCGTGTTTTAGTGCAAGGCTTTGGTGCAAGGCTTTGGTGATGACGCTTAAAACGGTTAAGCCACATCGCCTTTGCTTTGTAAACATTGTCAATTATCTGCGCTAACAAAGCCTGAAAGATCAGCTGGGCCTAGTCTTTACCTAAACCGTATTTTCGCATTTTCTCAACCAAAGTGGTACGGCGGATCCCGAGCATTTCGGCCGCACGTGCCACCACATTGTCTTGCTGCTCGAGTGCTTGCCTGATCATATCAATTTCAAGCTCAGCTAAGAGATCTTTCAGGTTTACCCCTTCAGGGGGTAACTCACTAGGGAAGCGAGAATCTGGGATATCAATCGGCTCATCGTCATTAAAGATAGAGGCTAAGGCGTCACGCTCTAACTGCTCTTCATTAACTTCAACATAATATTCTGGCACATCAATGTGGCGATACTTAACCGGTAAGTCATTGACATCAACCAATCCTCCAGGATAGAGAATAGTCAAGCGCTCGACTAGATTGGATAACTCACGCACATTACCAGACCACGCATGCTCTTTAAGTGAATCAATCGCTCTTTGTGTAAAACGCACGCGACCTCGGCCTTCGTTATACACTCGGCTGATCAACTCTTGCAACAATAAAGGAATGTCTTCTTTGCGTTCACACAAGGCAGGCATTTCAATAGGAAATACGTTTAAACGATAATAAAGATCTTCCCTAAACTCGCCCTTTTCAATCATGTGCTCAAGATGACGGTGCGTTGCAGCCACGATGCGAACATCCGTGGTGATCGACTTACTGCCACCAACACGCTCAAACACTCGCTCTTGCAATACCCGCAGCAATTTTACTTGCATTTGCAGTGGCATGTCGCCTATTTCATCTAGAAAGAGCGTGCCTTTTTCAGCCAGTTCAAAACGCCCTTTACGAGCGCTGATCGCACCGGTAAAAGAGCCTTTTTCATGGCCAAATAATTCACTTTCCAGTAATTCTGGAGGAATAGCACCACAATTGACGGGAATAAATGGCCCTTCTCGGCGCTCAGAAAGATAATGGATGTTGCGCGCCACCACCTCTTTACCGGTACCGGACTGCCCAAGCACAAGCACTGTGGCATCAGAGCTGGCCACTTGACTGATCAAATGACGCACATTTGCCACGCCTTCACTTCGGCCGACGAGGCTACGAAAAAGTTTAGTTTGGTTAGCGCTAATGGGGACTTCGGCACGCTTCACTTGACCATACACCTGACAAAAATGCAGTAACTCTGTCAGTTGAGGGTAATTGAGCGGCTCTTCAATACAACCTAATACGTTAGGCGCTGTCGCATCATATACGTTACCGAGCAGCAAAAAAGGCTGCCAAGGAAGCGCGCCAGCCAAAGACTGAATAAGAGCTTTGGGTTTATTTTCAGAAGGTAATACAACCGCGCGATAGCGTGTCTGTTTCGTTTGTAATTCAAGTTTGTCTAAATCGATTAATTCGACTTTTTCACCTAAAAACTCAAATACACAAGACAAGCGATTAATTCGCTCAGATTGGTTACCGACAAGTAGAATTCGTTGATCTGTTTGCATCATTCCGAAGGCCGTTAGGCGTAATATGTATCAGCGCATTAATTATTAGTGTTCGTTGCTTGTTTCTAACTGGCAGTTTTTGCCAAAAAACTCGTCAAACTCACTACCAACGTGAATAGTGTATTATCGGCTCGCCATTAGCAAGCCTATGATGAATATTATGAGAAACCAATCTATTAGCGCTTAAAAAGTAACCACCAACATAGATTGGAGCGGCATTATTTTGACGCTCGTCAACAAAAAAGTAACGTATTTTTTGTTTTATGACCGCCAATGGCTAATGCCTCTATCGTAATCAAAATGGCCTGTTGAGCGCCATTTACCACTGTTCACCGACTTTTTACCGGTTTAAACACCGATGTTGATCGACATAGTGTCTTGTTGACCGTTAGCTTTCTGAGGAAAGTTCGTGCTGCTCAACGGGGATGGTATCCCATGCTTCTTTAATGATCCGCAGCACGCTGGCCGCTTCATCAATAGCATTAATGTCGTTATTCATGTTCGCTTGGGAGATCTTTTGCAACATAAAGTCATACAGTGCATTCAAATTTGCCGCAATCTCACCTTCGGTATCCATATTAAGGCTACTGTTTAGCCCCGCAACAATGCCTATGGCCTTGCCTAAACTTACCCCTTAGAGCGTTTGGCGCAGGGACAATAGCATAACGTCCCTGCGCCAAACGCTCTAAGGCGCCTGAAAACATCATTTGAATCACTTTATGTGGTGATGCAACGGCAATGGTGCTTTCAAGTGCCACTTTGCGATATGACTGAAGCGATCCTCTCATAAATACTTACCTCTTTGCGTTTATTGTTTTATATAAGTTGGTTTGCTGCTGACCTTTACGCATCCCGCGCAATAGGGCTTCGCGATCAACGCGTATTATTGTGGCTTGCTGTGCAAACTTTTCAGTCAGACTCACTTGTTGCTGAAGGTACTGTTTATCTTCAAATTGGCTATCGCCCACGAGCTGATCAATGAAATGTTGACGTGCACTAATGGCTTCATGCAATTTAAATACCAAGGTATCTGATTTTTCATCTTCAAACAGCAGATCCGCCGCATGCTCTAGCAGCTGGTCAATCGCGATATTGACGTTATCTAATGATGCTTTGATGTCACTCATCGAGCACAATCCTGTAAGTGGTTATTCTCCTTAATACGACAGGAGATCTTCATGGTAAAATTGGCCATTAATTATTGCGCACAACACCTGGCAGCGAGTCAAGTCGGCTTGCTAAACTTGATGATTGAGAGTTTAAATTTGCCACAATAAGATCCATGGCATTGTATTGTTTAAGCAGTCTTGCCTCGTACGACAC
>JAOIUG010000108.1 GCA_028223395.1 Shewanella sp. | reverse complement strand
ATAATATGATGATGGATTATAAGAAACTCCTTGTTGTGGTTGACCCCACCACCGACGAACAGGCTGCCTTAACGCGTGCTATTAAGCTTGCTACAGCCAACAATGCCAATATTACCGTTTTTTTGTCTATCTTTGACTTTTCCTACGAGATGACATCAATATTGTCAGGTCAAGAACGTGAAGCGATGCGTGAAGGTGTTGTCGCTCAACGAAAAGCTTGGTTAAATGATATTGTGTTGCCGTTTCAAACTGACAACCTCAACATTGACGTTGAAGTCATTTGGCATAACCGCCCTTTTGAAAGCATTATTGAACAGGCCATTAAGGGGCAGTTCGACGTCATTGTTAAAGGCACTCATGAACACGACAAGCTCAAATCCGTGATTTTCACGCCTACAGATTGGCACTTATTACGTAAAGCACCGCTACCGATCTTACTTGTTAAAGAGCATGATTGGCCCGTGGCGGGAAAAATTTTATGTGCGATTAATGTCAGTTCTGAAGATAACAGTAATCAATCTCTCAATATTAAAATCATCAAGCACGCTAAGCAACTCGCCAAACAGTTTGACGCTGAAGTGCACTTAGTCAATGGCTACCCAGGCACTCCTGTTAACTTGGCAATAGAGCTACCCGATTTTGATCCTCACACCTATGGCGACACTATTCGGCATCAGCATGAAGAACGTATTAAGCTTTTAGCCCGCTCCCATGACATTCCGGCTGATTGTTGCCATGTCAAAGAAGGCCTACCTGAGGACGTGATCCCAGATCTAGCACAAACACTCGATGCAGAGTTAGTCATTTTAGGCACTGTTGGTAGAACGGGGATCTCTGCGGCGCTGATAGGCAATACTGCAGAACATGTCATTGATAGCATTAACTGCGATCTGCTCGCGGTTAAACCCGATGGCTATAAGTCACCACTTGAAGAAGCATAGCACTAATAGACTTTACCCAGAGTTGATTAGCTGGAATAATACGCGCCCTAAACATTAGTGTACTAGGCGCGTTTTTTATGTCCGAAGAATTAACACCAGAGCAAAATACCCGAAAAAATAAACTCGAGAAGCGTTTACGTTCTGAGGTCGGTAAAGCCATTAACGATTACAAAATGATTGAAGATGGTGATCGTGTCATGTGCTGCCTCTCTGGCGGCAAAGACAGTTATGCCATGCTAGATATCCTGATCAATCTTCAGCAACGTGCGCCGATCAAATTCGATATTGTTGCAGTGAACCTTGATCAAAAACAACCAGGCTTTCCAGAAGCCGTTCTCCCTGCTTATTTAGATACCTTAGGAGTGGCTTATCATATTCTGGAAAAAGACACTTACTCTATTGTTAAAGATAAAATCCCTGAAGGTAAAACGACTTGTTCGTTATGCTCACGCCTACGCCGAGGCACGCTTTATGGATTTGCTCAAAAAATTGGAGCCACTAAAATTGCACTGGGCCACCATAAAGACGACATCATTGAGACACTGTTTTTAAACATGTTTTTTGCTGGTAAAATGAAAGCAATGCCACCCAAGCTCTTGTCTGATGATGGCGCTAACATGGTGATCCGTCCGCTGGCGTATAGTAGAGAAAAAGATATTGCACAATACGCAGCGCTAAAACGTTTCCCTATTATTCCTTGCAACCTTTGTGGCTCACAAGAGAATCTCAAACGTGCAGCGGTTAAAGAAATGCTGGTCCAGTGGGACCGTGACTTCCCAGGCCGCATTGAAACTATTTTTACAGCAATGCAAAACACAGCGCCTTCACAAGGTGTTGATAAAGCACAGTTTGATTTTTTAGCGCTAGCGCGTAATGCTGATGCGCCTTTAAAAGGTGACGTGGCGGAATCTGATCTACCCGCTTTTGATTTTGTTGATATTGCTAATAATGGCCATATCGATTTAGATAAAGCAGCGCGTATTGATGTGGTCAGTACCTACAGCCCCCATAAATAAACCTAATGAGCTAAAAAACGGTGCGGTGAACAAGCCCTTAGCATATTAAACACAAACAAAATGAGTAAAGGGCTACACATAGTGAAGCCCTTCAAAGTGTAAACTAATTAACCGCCAGCAGCAGTCCAAGGACTGATCACTTTAGGGGCTTGACTTAAACTCAGCGACTCAAGCGACGCAAGTGCTTTTCGACTCAAACGGTAAGTGCCTGTCACCGGGATAATTTTCCCGTTGAGTGTCACAACAGCTTCGGTATCAAATTCCAAATTAAGTCCGGCAATATCGGAAGAAAAGTACCGCATAGGAAAACCTTGCATTTGGCTTAGCAAAGTATTCATTTCTGATTGGATCTGCAGTAATTCAGCTTTATCGTACGCTTGTTTAGTATTTTTCGCCCTCACTTGCATCGAGATAGCACACGATGTCGCATCCCCTTCAACGTTCAAATTAACCAATGCTCGTTCAGATTTAAGCTCACTATCATAGGGTATAAATAAGCGTTGATCTTTTGTTATCGTTAATGGAACGGTACTTTTCTCGGTCGCGATCTGACCGTCAATAATTTTACACTCTTTTGATTTTTGGACAGAAAAAGCTATCTCAACTAATTGATAATGCCCTTTATTGACCTGCTTCAAGCGTTGATAAAACCCTTGGTATTCCAGTGAAATTGGCGTAGCTTGAGCGACGGTACTGCTAAAGAGTAAACCACAATACAACAATGTTTTTTTCATTTATTATCCGCTAAATAGGGTTGATTTTGACGTAACATTCTTAATAGATCATCAATATAGGCTTCCTGCCTTTCTGAGTAATTCACCAGTCCATACACGAGCTTTTGTGCTGTGGGCACTTCATTTTTAGCCCTCATATCGGCTCGAATCGAACGAAACAAAGAATACGCAGCATTTGAGTTTAAATTCCGCATATAGGCGGCCACAGAGTCATCAACCGATTTAAATGTTGCCACTTCATGGTATAAGCCATGGCTACGAGATCTCGGCACCAATCCACAGCCTTTTCTAAAACACCATTGACCAAAAAAATTAAAACCTTCTCTAGCAAAGCGTGAACTGCCCCAACCGGTTTCATTGGCCGCTTGGATCAACACCATTTGTTCGGGAATGGTATCAACTCGAGTCAAGAGTTTAGTGAGTGTATTGGTATTAATACGTTTAGAAGCGTATTGATACTTTTCGGCAATATGTTGTAAGCGAAATTCATCAGCATCGGTTAACGCTGTATGCTGCTCAATTTGGGATTTAACCCCAATTAAGAAGGTCCGCTCACCTTCGATTATGGCGTTTTGGTGTTTAACCATTGGTTTTAAAAAGTCAAAAAATGCTGTCTTTTTAGTTTGCGCATTTTTAATCGCGCTAAAATTGGGAACTTGAGTGTGTGGCGCTGAGTTTTTTAGCACCTTACCTAAGCCTGAAACACCTGGCTTCTGCTCTGGGATCATCGTCATTCTTACAAGGGAAGCGCCCGCAATAATAACACCAAAAGCAACAGTGACTAACCTAACTTTAC
>JAOIUG010000107.1 GCA_028223395.1 Shewanella sp. | reverse complement strand
AGTCCAATGGTGCAGCACTTCATCTTGATCTGCGCCAGCTAATGCCTCAATTGTTGGAAAACGGAGCATGAATTTTTCAAAGTAGGGGATCACCGTCGCCACTTGAGTTTGCTGCAACATGATCTCCGATATCCATACTTTATATGGGGTTTTGTTTTGTTGCCAAGGGAGTTGTTTGCGACCGTGAAGATCGTACCAATTAATAATGCGTGCTGAAAAAGCAGGGGTAGTTTTCATCGGCGCAGTGTAACGAGCGTGGTTTATTTTAACAAGCGAGACTTTAAAGCTGGGCAGTTAAGAAGCGGCTAAGCTGAGTAATTGTTGTAAAACAAGCCTTGTGACTCGCACAAACTGAGATTGTTGGTATAATCCGGCCTCGATAAGGCTTGCACTAAAGGATTAACTTTGGATAATGCCTTTCTTTTTTAATTAACAGCTGTCTTAAGCGAGGGCAAAATGAGCGACGTAACAACCGCTGAATTTAATGATGAAGGTAAGTACCTTCGCAAAGTAAGAAGCTTTGTATTAAGGGAAGGACGCCTAACAAAAGGGCAAGCGCAAGCGATGGAACAGCAGTGGCCATCAATGGGCCTAGACTATACCCCTGAAGCAATTGATCTTACTGAAGTGTTTGGCCGAGAAGCCGATACAGTGCTCGAGATTGGTTTTGGTATGGGAGGCTCATTAGTTGAAATGGCTAAAGCTGCCCCAGAACTCAATTTTATTGGTATTGAGGTACATAAACCCGGTGTTGGTGCTTGTTTATCTGTTGCGGCAGAGGCCGGGGTGACTAACCTTCGGGTTTATCATCATGATGCACTAGAAGTATTAGAAAACAGTGTTGCCGAAGGTAGTTTGGCGCGAGTGCAATTATTTTTCCCCGATCCTTGGCACAAAAAGCGTCATCATAAACGCAGAATTGTGCAAGCGCCATTTGCTGAACTGATCCGCAGTAAACTTAAAGTCGGTGGTGTGTTTCATCTTGCGACTGACTGGGAAAATTACAGCGAGCATATGCTAGAGGTGATGAAGGCTGCACCGGGTTATAAAAACCAGTCAACGACAGGCGATGTTGTTGAACGACCTGATCATCGACCGTTGACTAAATTTGAAGCTCGTGGACACCGTTTAGGTCATGGTGTTTGGGATCTTATGTTTGAACGTGTTTAAACACTCAGCTTTTAAAATAAACTTTCTAGGAGAATAACCATGGCAGCTAACCGTAGTCGTCGTTTACGTAAAAAATTACGCGTTGATGAGTTTCAAGAGTTTGGGTTTGACACGAACTGGACCTTTAATGAGTCAGTTACTGAAGCACAAATTGATGCGATTGTTGATCAATTTATTGAGCAAGTCATTGAGCCAAGAGATCTTGGTTTTCATGGCGGTGGCCATAAAGAGTGGGAAGGGATCATTGCTACTCAAGCTATTGGTAAGTGCACAGATGAAGATCGCGCGGCAGTAAAAAGCTTTTTTGAGGCGCAACCAGTATCTGATGTTGAAATTGGTGAGCTTTACGATATTTGGTGGAGCTAATGCCGGAGTTGGCATTACTTGAAGAGGTTATAGAGAAAGTTAGGCCACTTTTAGGCCGAGGTAAAGTGGCGGATTATATTCCGGCTCTTGCTGAGGTTGATGCCAATAAACTTGGCATTGCTGTGACCACTCGAGATGGTGTCACTATTGGGGCTGGAGATTATCTTGAGCCCTTTTCAATCCAAAGTATTTCTAAAGTGTTTAGTTTAACGCTTGCGTTAATGCATTACGAAGAGCCTGAAATTTGGTCCCGTGTTGGCAAAGAGCCTTCTGGGCAATCATTTAATTCTTTGGTTCAGGTTGAATTAGAAAAAGGTTTACCACGCAACCCATTTATTAATGCGGGGGCTTTGGTTATTGCTGATCTATTGCAAGGTCGTTTAGGTGCGCCTAAGCAGCGTATGTTAGAAATAGTGCGGGAGATCTGCGACAACTCAAGTATAGGTTACGATAAACTTGTTGCCCGCTCTGAATATGAGCATAGTGCACGTAATGCTGCCATTGCTTATTTGATGAAGTCATTTGGTAATTTTAATAATGACGTTAATACGGTCTTAAAAAGTTACTTTCATTATTGTTCGTTAAGGATGAGTTGTGCGGATCTATCTAAAGCTATGTTCTATCTTGCAAACGGTGGAAAAAGCTTAGCTGGAAAACGACTTATTACGCCGGTGCAAACAAGGCAGTTAAATGCATTGTTAGCGACTTCAGGTTTATATGATGGTGCTGGTGAGTTTGCTTACCGCGTTGGCATGCCGGGCAAAAGCGGCGTCGGTGGTGGGATTATTGCTGTGATCCCAGGTGATATGTCGGTGTGTGTCTGGTCTCCAGAATTGGACGTTAACGGTAATTCGTTGGCAGGCACTGCTGCATTGGAAGCATTATCGCAAACGTTAGGACGCTCGATTTTTTAAGAACGAATAGTCAGTTTGCTGTTGCTGTTAACCAACTATTGGTTATATTCGTGGTTCATTAGCCAATAGTTAGCTCTATTGGCTATTTTGTTACTAAATTTCGTCCTGTACATAACCTTTACCCTTATACTATTTTCAGTTTTCACTTCATTAACAGTGTTTTACGTTTATTGGCATTATCTTTGCTTTGTTTTGGTGTACTCATCATAATATTAAGGTTAAAAACCATGCAAAAACAATTGGTTTCAGTTGCAATCTCTGCAGTGTTATTTTCAGCGTCAAGCTTATCACCGGTCAATGCGCAATCAATCGCGGATCTTCACAACCATTGCGAGTTGTCGCTCAATTATGATGTCTCAGTAGAGCCTGAAAAGTTGATTGTGAGCGAAGCGGGTAAAGAGCAATATCGTATTGAAACAAAAACGTTATTTGTTAACGGTGAACAAGTCTCCCTCAATAAACAACAGCAACAGCTCGTTGAGTTATATACCACTGAAGTTTCGTCACAAATCCCTGAGGTTATCGCGCTTGTTAATGATGCAGTTGTGATGGCATCAACGGCTGTCAGTATGAGCTTAACGCCGATGTTAGGCGATGCTACAGGCGCAAAAGTTGATAACATGATGGAAAGCTTGCAAGATCGCATTCAAAGCATGGCTCATCAACATGGCGATACATTTTACCTAGGTTCGACAAAGTCGTTAGATTATGTATTTGATGATGAATTTGAACAAGAAGTAGAACAGTTGGTGCAAAGTTCGATGGGCACAATGATGCTGGCTTTTGGCGGCGAGCTTCTCTCAGCGGACGGGGATTCATTTCAAGCTAAAATAGATGCTTTTTCAGCCAAAATGGAAACCATTGGAGATGACATTGAGCTGCAAATGAATGAGCAAGCACAAGAACTAGAAGCGCGTGGCGAAGTTGTATGTGAAAATTTTAGATCATTAGCTTTACTAGAGAAAAAGTTAAGAGTGCAAGTTCCTCAGTTGGAGGGTTATCCGTTAGTGTCTGCTGAGACTAACACGCGAGAAGAATAAGTCATTACGCTGTTTAAACG
>JAOIUG010000106.1 GCA_028223395.1 Shewanella sp. | reverse complement strand
GTGATGCAACTGCATACCAGTCAAGTTCAATTAAGTTACTCGATAAAGATACGGGTAATTGTGAGCGATTGTTAGTTTATGCGTTACCAGAAATCCCTAAACAGGTGCGTAACGCAGATGTGATAAAAGCGGCTTACCAAGCGGCATTAGCTCAGGTGTGGCTTAGCCTTTACGAACATGAAGATTTGTCTCTATTAGCCAGTTGGAGCAAAGAAGTTAGCTTTGACGCCTTGGCTAGCGCTATTAGTTCAGCTTCTGACGACCACCTCGAGAGCCAGTATCAAGCCCAATTAGATGTCACCAAGTTATTAATCGACACCAGTGATATGTATCGCATCAGTACCGATCCTCATCGAGTGGTGTATCGCGTGTTGACTGAACAACCTTCACCTCACTATCAAGATCCGCCAGAGGAGTACCGCAATTTAGCTCTGAGTTTATTTCAACAGGCAGCAAAACTGTTTGAGCAAGGGGAAACGCCTAAGATTATTTATCGGAAGCTGTCGCTTTCACTTAATTTGATGCCTAACCAAGCCAAGGCTTGGGACTTACTAGGCTCACTGTTTAGGGCCTTCGGCCAACCTCAGTTTGCCGTTGCCTGTCATCAACAAGCTATTCGACTCAACCCTCTATCTACTGAGAGCTGGCTTCATTTAGCAAAAAGTATGCAAATAGTTAAACCAGATATTGAGCTATCAGGCTTTTACATCACTCTTTCTCTGCTGCCTAAAAATAAAGTCAGCACCTGGGGACAAAAACAAATTCAGCTCTGGAACCAAGAGCACATTCAAGGAAAATGAAATGAAACTATCAATGATCGCAGGGATTTTAGCGCTAACTATTAATCAAGCTCATGCCCAAGATTTTGTACCTGCAAACACACCCGCCGCAGGTCTTGAGGTGGTAACGCAAGCCGCAGCCGAGCCTTACCAGCAAGCCGCAATAGAAACATATGTAAGCGCAGAGGATAAACTTCGAGAGTATTTAAATAGCAAAGGCTGGGTTGAAGGTTGGGATGGCGCTAAAAAGCGTCTTATTCAAATTCGCTCAGAAAGCTTTGATACAGCAGACCCTCGCTACGATGATAGCTTCATTGCTAAAAGGGGCGTATTTAGCACCTCAGCAGTCATGGGCGCAAAGGCTGATATCGTTGAGTTTATGCGAACTGAAATGTCAGCATCTGATCAGTTGACGGCTCCGGGAACTGATGTACACGAACAGTTAGGCAAACAGTTTGCTGCAGCACAACGAAAATTTGAAGTTCAACGCGCTACGGTCTCTAAATTGTTGAGCCAAGTCGATAAAGCAGAAGCAGAGATGCTATCTGGAATCACATGGGATGATAGAGGAAAAGCCCTACTTGATGCAGCGATAAAAAAACTAGATGACTCCTTTGATAGTGGTGAGATAGCAGCAAATAAACAAGCTAAATTTCAAAAAGCTAAAGCTAAATACCAAGCTGCAACTGCCGAGCTTGAGCGTATAGAAAAAGCGGCTCAAGCAGTAAAAGGGCAAGTAAAACTCACAACACAGAGCCGTGTCGAGCTATTAGCCCATGCACCATTAATGGGCGCGACCGTCATCGCTCAAGCCGAATCTTGGGATGAAGAGGAAGAGCAATATGAAGTGGCCTCTTTAGTTGTTTGGAGTGAGAAGCTAGAGGCATCAGCAAGAAGCTTAATGTCTAATGATTATACCGCTACTAAACCCAAGAAAGGCGTTACTATTCAAGAGTGGGTCGCCAAGCAAGACTTAGCAACCATGACGGGTTCTCGTCAAATGGTTGATAAAAATGGCCAGCGTTGGTTCATCGGTTCAGCGGCAAGTTATTACGCCGGCTCATCATCGGCAAAACGTTCAGCAAAAGGAATGGCAGATAGTTTTGCAAAAAAAGAGGCTGTAATGGCTGTTTACTCTGATGTCGCAACCCATAAAGAGGCGGTACAAGCGAGTAGCACTCGAAATGGAGGTTTAGGCGCAAAAGATAATACTCAGGTAGCTCAAAGCTTTGCTGAAAACACACGCCAATCCATAGAAAATAGACAGGTCAGTGGCTTAAGTAAAATTACCGCTAAAAGTGTCATTCATCCTATTTCAGGTCAACCAATATATGTTGCCGTTTACGCCGTATCTCCTAATGCCGCACGTCAGGCATTAGCAATGGAGCAATCAAGTTTCAACAGTGCAATCCAAGCTGATAGCGCACAGTTGATCCAAAAGGGAATTAAAGCGGGCTATGATCAAGCCCGCATAGAAGGCCAAAATGATAGCTCTAAAGTGAACCAAGGAATGGCCCAAGCCCAAGCATCTTTAACGCCTGCACAGGCACAAGCAGAAGCTCAGTCATCATTAAAGCAGCCCATAATCAAAGACACCAAAGAAGGGAAGTCACAAGTGATAATTAATGGCACCGATATCGATGACGAGTCATTCTAAACTAGCTATATAGTGCCACTACATCGTTCTGTATATATCGCTACCACTTTTTAGCAGTATATACAGAACGTAAACTAACCATTCTCAGTGTATCTAACCTCAACTCGAGATTAAAACTAAACTAACCGTTCTATGTGTGATCAAGTGTTTCGCTCAAACAGGAATCGCTCCCGCCCTGTGAACACCCATAGGCTTTGAGGGGCAATACTGCCAATGAAACAATTAGCTACAGTTAAGAGTGGGATACCTGTCAAAAGGGTTGACTGCATCGGCGCATTTTTGTTGATGATTGGTATCCTTAACTAGGTTTGGTGAACCGATTTTCACTACTTCGTTAAGGATGGTATTTATGATGATTTGAGATGCTTTTTCTAATCAAAATCTATCAATTTAGACTGAAGAATCTAAGCAATTTTGTCGTGATAAAAGTAAAAACGACAATTTGTCATCATCTCTATATGCCAGCTTATGCTTTAAATAACAAACAATTGTCGCTGCAAGCATAACCTGACATAGGTCGCTTGCGGCTTTCAATAATTTAGCTAAAAAATATAACCATAAGCTGACATAAAATATAACCATGAGCTGACAAATTAAAGCTGTCACCTAAGCGATGGCCACCACATGTTCTTTTATTACGGCTAAAACACTCGCACTCTCTAGCTCACTTTTGGACATTTATGTGTCAGCGGCCCTGCTAAATTAGCAATTCACGAATAACTGCTGGTATGAAAAGTTACTTAACTAATTGCCTAGTTTTTATGGTGGAGAACAAAGTTTGCGGATTCATCAACATTAATCGTGGCTATATTCCAACCGTTCAACCCTCGTTCTAATCACCGATACTGTAGCATCTCAGTTCCCATAGCATTGTAACTAAAATATCGGCTACAGAGTCAGAAAAACCGACACTAAGAAATCGTTTAAAAGCTCGCCTTGTGTCATACACTTTTGGGAAGTACTTCGCTAGATAAAGCTCATGAGCATAAACAGTCGCTTGATCTCTGGTAAGGCCTGAAAGTTGTAACTTACGAATGGCTTGGTACAGTTCACTTCCGCGCATAATGTTTCTCGTATATTTAATACTAACCATAC
>JAOIUG010000105.1 GCA_028223395.1 Shewanella sp. | reverse complement strand
AAATAATCCGCTAGCCATCGCTAGGCTTACAATAAAATGCATAAAAGTGCACTCTACTCAACCAATACTACTAACTTTGGCTACGCTTAATAATACAATTCAACCTCATAGAGCAAGGATAAACTTATGGCACTCGCCAGTGTAGCCACTCGCGCAAGTAGCGGCGTTGATGCTCCAGCAGTAACGGTTGAGGTGCATTTAAGTAATGGTTTACCTTCATTTTCTTTGGTTGGATTACCTGAAGCTTCAGTAAAAGAAGCAAAAGAGCGTGTCCGTAGTGCATTGATTAATGCAGGCTTTGAATTCCCCATGCGCAGGATCACCGTCAATCTTGCTCCGGCCGATCTTCCTAAACAAGGCGGACGTTATGACCTTCCGATCGCAATCGGTATTCTTGCAGCTTCAAAACAAATCCCCCTTAAAGCCATTGAACAACACGAGTTTGTTGGTGAGCTAGCATTGTCAGGGCATATACGCTACTGCGCAGCGCTATTACCTGTGATTGTGGCTGCAAGCCAGAGCAGCAACCGCTTAGTGATCCCTATTGATAATCGTGCAGATGCCGAACTAGTCGGATTTGAACAAGTGCTTTTTGCCACTCATTTACAATCATTAGCCGCATATTTGCATGGTCAATCTGAGTTGCCTAGTATTGAGCCTGGTTTAGAGTGGATCAACCCAACCACTCATAGCGAACATCATTCTCGCTGTTTAAGTGAGGTGGTTGGCCAAGCGCATGCTAAACACGCATTAGAAATTGCGGCTGCGGGTGGACATAACCTTTTAATGCTTGGCCCACCCGGGACAGGTAAAACAATGTTAGCTAGCCGTATGATGCAACTCTTGCCGCCATTAAATTACAACGACGCGCTCGAAGTGGCTGCCATTCACTCTGTTGCGGGATTGAGCATACAGCCACAGCAGTTTTATCAGCGTCCATTTAGAAGCCCGCACCACACAAGCTCCGCCGTGTCACTTGTCGGTGGTGGTGCGATCCCAAAGCCAGGTGAAATATCTCTGGCCCATCGTGGAGTATTGTTTCTCGATGAAGTTGCTGAGTTTCCACGTAAAGTACTTGATTGCTTGCGTGAACCTATGGAGACCGGTGAAGTGAGTATTTCACGTGCTGCGGCCAAACTTAATTTTTTATGTCGTTTTCAATTAATCGCCGCAATGAACCCTAGCCCTTGTGGTGATGTTAATAATGCCAGAGCCAGCAATGAGCAGATCCAACGATATTTATCTAAACTGTCGGGGCCATTTTTAGACCGTTTTGATTTAACCATTGATGTCCCCAAACTGCCCCTTGGCGCTTTAAATCACCGCGACGAACATGCTGAAACCAGCCAAACCATCGCGCTACGCGTACATCAGGCCAGAGAAACCCAGTTAGCTCGCTCTGGTGTACTAAACAGTGAACTGACCGGTAAACAGTTGGAGAATGAAGCCAGATTTAAACGTGAAGATTTGTTATTTCTAGAAGAAAGCGTCAGCAAGCTTGGGTTATCTGTCCGTAGTTATCATCGCCTGCAACGCGTTGCGCGTACAATTGCCGATCTCCAGCAGCAAGAAGATGTTTCACGCGCTCACATTGCACAAGCACTCGGTTATCGCGCTATAGATCGCTTACTGGCTAGCTTAAAGCAATATTAACAACATAGAATACTGTGCTCACAGCTTTATATAGATAAAATTTAACATCTAGATTGAGGCAAATCCTCACAACGAGTACTATAGGCCTCCGTTTTTTGTTTGAGGGTTGTCAATGGGCGCTATGGTGTCACGTATTCGGGGAACACTGGCGTTCCTTTGTTACGTAATCAATACTATTTTTTGGGTCACACCCATTTTTGCTGTGAGCTTTTTTAAGCTGATCCCTTTAAGTTTCACCCGCACTGCATGCACCTATTTTCTTGATTTTTGTGCCAGTGCCTGGATCCGTTGTAACGGCCATATTGAAGATACTTTGCACCCTGTAGCAATAGAGATCAGCGGCGAGCCACAGTTGTCGCCCAAACAATGGTACATGGTGATTGCCAATCATCAATCCTGGGTCGATATTTTAGTCTTGCAGCGTGTGTTGAACGGTAAAATTCCTTTTTTGAAATTCTTTTTAAAACAGCAGCTTATTTTTGTTCCTGTGCTAGGGCTAGCATGGTGGGCTCTCGATTTTCCTTTTATGCGTCGTTACAGCCAAAGCCAGTTACGTAAAAACCCTAAACTTCGCGGTAAAGATATCGAGATCACCCGTAAAGCCTGCGCTAAATTTAAAAGTAAGCCTGTCAGCGTGATGAACTTTGTAGAAGGCACGCGCTTTCATGCCGATAAACATCAACAGCAGCAATCACCCTTTACCCACTTACTTAAACCCAAAGCGGGCGGCATGGCTTTTGCCTTATCCGCCATGGGTGAACATATTCATCAATTAGTGAATGTCTCTATTTACTATCCTAATAAAATCCCTACCTATTGGGAATTTATCAGTGGCCAAGTTGACACGATCAAAGTGCATATCGAACTCAGCCAAATTGATGAGTCACTTCGAGGTGACTATATTAAAGACCGAGATTTCAAAATCAATTAAATAAAATGTGGCTACAAAAAGATCAAGTAATGACTGAATTAGCAAAGACTGACAAAAATAGCAAAGAGGATTAAGTGCAATGTTGAATTTTCTTCCCGGCCCATTCTTGTACGTTATGAGCATCATTTTACTCATTATTAACACTGTATTATGGGCATCACTGATCTCAATTGGTGGAATAATCAAGCTGGTCGTCCCCTTTACTGCAGGCCGTAATGCCCTAACCCATATCATGAATCGTTTCATGTGGGCTTGGGCGACCTGTAACGGTGGCATTTTACGTTTACTGGCTGATATAGAATGGGATATTGAAGGGTTGGAAAACCTTGATAAAAACAGCTGGTACTTGCTGATTAGTAATCACCTTAGCGGTTTTGACATAGCCGCACAAACTTACGCATTACGTAATCATATTCCCATGTTAAAATTCTTTTTAAAACGAGAGCTTATGTACGTACCTTTTCTAGGTTTAGGCTGCTGGGCATTAGATATGCCATTTATGAGCCGTACCAGCCCTGCCAAGCTCAAGAAAAACCCTAAGCTCAAAGGAAAGGACTTAGAAAACACCCGTAAAGCCTGTGAAAGATTTCGTTTTATGCCAACATCAATCATCAATTATGTGGAAGGCAGTCGATTTACGGCTGAAAAGCATCAGCGTCAAGACTCTCCATACCGTTACCTACTCCGCCCAAAAGCAGGTGGGATCGCTTTTGCTTTATCTGCTATGGGTGAGCAATTTACTAATGTGCTCAATATGACCGTACTTTATCCTGAAGTGTTCAAAAAAGATGCACTGTATGAGGTTATGCATGGTCGACTCAAGAAAATTGTCATTCGCGTAAAAGTCATACCTGTACCTGAAGTTGATAATAAGCGTTACTTCTCTGAATCTAATTATCGTGTCGAGTTTCAACGTTGGTTAAATGCTCTTTGGTTAGAAAAAGATGAAGAAATTCATCAATTAATGATT
>JAOIUG010000104.1 GCA_028223395.1 Shewanella sp. | reverse complement strand
GATTTAGAGGTTAAATATTGCGGCGAGATTATACCTTGCATATCGGCGTTGGTAAATGGAAAATAGCCATTAATTAACATTTGTGTGTGAAAAAAAATGAAAACCTCAAAAAACAACGTTTACACCGTCTCTCGACTCAATGGTGAAGTCCGACAACTGCTTGAGGGGCAGCTGGGCCGAATTTGGCTAAATGCTGAAATTTCAAACTTTGCCGCACCGGGTTCTGGTCATTGGTATTTAACCCTTAAAGATAATGCCTCACAGATCCGCTGCGCCATGTTTAAAGGCCGTAACCAGGCGGTGACTTTCAAACCGGTTAACGGCCAACAAGTGCTGGTTAAGGGCAATATTAGCGTTTACGAACCTAGAGGTGATTATCAGCTGTTAATTGAATCGATGTTGCCCGCCGGTGATGGTTTACTTGCTCAGCAATATGAAGCGCTCAAAATGAAGCTTGCCGCTGAAGGCATGTTTGCCTCTGACACCAAACGGCCACTGCCAGACAACATTCAGCGGATCGGTGTAGTGACCTCGCCCACCGGCGCGGCTATTCGCGATATCTTACATGTGCTCGCCCGCCGCGACTCATCAATTGAAGTCATCATCTACCCGACTCCAGTGCAAGGCACTGACGCTGCCGCTAGTATCTGTAATGCGATAAACTTGGCCAATACCCGCGCTGAAGTTGATGTACTGTTAGTGACTCGCGGCGGTGGATCTCTTGAGGATTTATGGAGCTTTAATGACGAAGGCTTAGCGCACACAATTTATAACAGTGGTATTGCGGTAGTGTCTGCGGTTGGTCATGAAGTTGATATGAGCATCAGTGATTATGTTGCCGACTTACGCGCGCCAACACCATCAGCCGGAGCCGAATTATTATCGAAAGATGCCGACAATAAAGCGCAAAAGCTAAATGCTATATTGTCACGTTTAAAGCAAAGCTGGCAGCATTATCAATTAAAGCAACAAAATAAACTGCAAGGCTGCGAACATCGCCTGCAAAAGCAAGATCCGCTGCGACGTTTGCAAACCTATGAGCAAACCTTTGATGAGATGCAGCTTAGACTGCAAAAAGCCCTACAAAGCAAATTACACAGCATGACGTTAAGGCAGCGGCAACTCGCCAATAGACTCGATAACCAGTCACCACAACATCGACTGGCACTAGAAAGCCAACGCTTGAGTTATTTAGCCGAAAAACTCAAAACATCCATGACAGATAAACTGACCATGAGCGAGCAGCGTGTGGCGCATCGCGCGCAGCAGCTCGATACAGTCAGTCCACTGGCAACATTGAGCCGCGGTTACAGTATTACTTTAAACGGTAAAGGTAAGGTCTTGCAAAGCGCTGATGATACCTCTGTAGGCGATACACTCACCACACGTTTGCGAGATGGAGTGCTGACATCAACAGTCACTGAGGTTGGATAGTTTGGTTGGATAGTTTAATTGGATAGCTTGTAACGTTACCAGCCCCTCAGCTCAGAGGGGCTGCGACTTAGAGAGTGCTATCAACAAAGCCAAATATCTTAGTAATTTGCTCGATTCATATCATCTTTATCTAATAGCTCCATTAGCCCAACCAAAGCAATAAAAAAAACGGCACCTACAGGCCAGATCACCCAAGTTACGCTCCAGTTCATCGTCCATAAGCTCCAACCAAGGTATATGGCCACCAATAGCGGCCAATAAAATGCAGCCAGCTTTTCAGCTCTTTTAGTACGCCTACTTTTCTCAGTTTTTAAACCGCTGTCTTTTAAAATATTGTTGTAAGCCATATATTTAGCACTGGCAGATGAAATAATATAAATACCTGCAGCAATCATAAACAGCATCACAATTAGCATGATTAAAACAATAGCGGAGCCATTAAAGAACATACTGATTGTCATCAAAGGTACAAAGCTGAAAATAAACAAGAATATTGCGATAGACAACCTGAAATTGTACGTCGCTCTGTATTGTTGTAATTGCTCGCTAATGACGCCATGAACGCCATAAGCCAGTTCAAAAGGCTGGCTATCGATTACAGCAAAATCTGCTTTATACTGATTAACTTTAATAAAAAAACTGACAGCGATAGACACCATGATGAGTATTGAGATCACTCCCATCATCGCGGCTATGTCCTCCGTCATTCCTAAGCGATTGGTCTCTGCCATCGCCAAAAAGAAAAACAGCGGTACAACAGAACACACACAAAGCACCACTCCTTTAGTAACAACGCCTGACATTGAGACCTTTTGTTCTGTATAAGCTAAGGCTTGCTCTAAACTTATGGAACGAGTCTGAGGCACCCTTTCCAGCTCCTCGCTGACTTCGGTTTCATCCTTTAAGAGAAAATCAGTTGAGACCTCAAAAATCTCTGCCAGCGTTATGATCCGGTTTAAGTCCGGTATGCTATTTGCGCTTTCCCATTTCGAGACTGACTGCCTTGATACACTCATTTTTTCAGCTAATTCTTCCTGCGACCAGCCGCATTGCTTCCTTAATCTGATTATCTTATCTGCTAAAATCATTAGGTTCATTCCTTGGTCTGTTATTTAGCCCTAAGCTTATTAAATCAGACAGTTGCACACTACCAACTGTAACTAACATTGTGTCAACCAGCGGTTGCACCCTAGTTGCAATAGGCTTTATTTGCAGTTTACACATCAAAACTAGCGATTTTAGTTGAGGCGTGCAAGTCAGTATTAACCTAGGCAGTGAAAGATTACCTGCACGATTATTTTGTCTGCCTAGTGACTTGTGAAAGGTATTTTGGGTATTGCTGCGTGGGCTTATAAAAAGTCTGCAACTTCCTTTTTACCTCAAAATGAGTTAGCTCCCATTACTAATGGCTATTATCTTAGAATTCAAAACCAAATCGAAATCAAAGTCGTGGCGCTTCGCCCACACCCGAGCCAAGGGACAAAGTGAAGGGGCATAGTTAATTTGGCCATCCATTAAGAAACAAATATTATGCTTAGGGCATATACATTGGGTGACAAAATGACGAATAAAACACGAGTAACATATACGGCTGCCATTAAGCTTGAAACCGCACAGTTTGTACTTGATCAAAGTTATACACAAGAGGAAACAGCAAAAGCTATGGGCGTTGGCAAATCAACTGTCAGCAAGTGGGTGTCACTGTTAACACTTTAACTTATACACTAGCGAGGCAGAAAAACGCACCTTTAACCACCTCTCACTCACAATTCCCTCACAATTCCCTCACAACATACTAGTAAGGATTTTTCACGCCTATTATTTCATCAACAATCTCATCAACAACCTCAGCAATATCAGTGTTTTTACTTAATATTTAGCGTTTATCCGCGTTTCCTTATTTAGCATTTTTCAAGTTCCAGCTTTAGTCGAGGTTCAGCATTGTCTGCCAGCATGAATGTTGCTATGTTACTGATTAACAGTGGCTGGCTAATTTTTTATTACTCGGTATTCTGTCAATTATTTTATTCGAGGTTTTAATGTCTTTTGAAGTTTGGTTAGCTTTTATTATTGCTAGTTCCATTTTAACACTTATACCTGGTCCTTGTGTTTTGCTTGTCGTAAGTCAAGCGCTCACTAGAGGGATGCCCTCAGCTCTTTTGTGTATTGTTGGTGATATCGTAGGAGGTGTCGTATT
>JAOIUG010000103.1 GCA_028223395.1 Shewanella sp. | reverse complement strand
GAAAGCACTTGTCGGCGTTTATCGTGTGTGTTCCCGTCAATTTGTGGCCACCTAGATACCGATCATCAAGCGACAATTGATTTGTACCGTGCAGCTCGTGACGTCCCAGGCATTAAGAAAGTGCTTATTGCGTCAGGTGTGCGATATGATCTGGCCACAGAAGATCCGCGTTACGTCAAAGAGCTGGCGACTCATCATGTGGGCGGTTATTTGAAGATTGCCCCTGAGCATACTGAAGAAGGCCCACTGAATAAAATGATGAAGCCGGGCATGGGCACTTACGACAAGTTTAAAGAGCTGTTTGATAAGTACTCCAAAGAGGCGGGTAAGAAACAATACTTAATCCCTTACTTTATCTCCGCGCACCCTGGCACCACCAATGAAGACATGGTGAACCTGGCTTTATGGTTAAAAGGGGAGAAATTTAAGCTCGACCAAGTGCAAAACTTTTACCCATCGCCCATGGCCAATGCGACCACTATTTACCATACCGAGCTAAACTCGCTGAAGAATGTGAAACACAGCAGTGAAGAGGTTTCAGTGCCGAAAAAAGGCCGTCAGCGTAAGCTGCATAAAGCCTTACTGCGCTATCACGACCCTGCTGGTTGGCCACTCATCCGTGAAGCACTAATTGAAATGGGTAAAGACAATCTGATAGGTAATAGCCCAAGCTGTTTAGTGCCTGCAGAGTCTCGTCAAGAACGTGAAGCCAATCGCCACAAGAAGAAGCTTAACGTCAAAGATGACGGCAAAGATAAAAAAGCCTTTACGCGTTTCTCGGCAGATCAATTTGATGACCGCAAGTCTGGCCAAAATAAAGCCAATAGCAACAAACAGGGCCAAACAGCTAAAACAGGCAACGGCGGCAAACGCCCAGTGAAAAAGAACGCTTGGGGCACTACGCCAAAACACCAACGATAAATGGCTAAGTGTACGCTCAGTGTAAACGCACACTGAGCGTCATCTCTTAAAAACACGCACGAATAACGCTCATTTAGAGGTTTCAGCTAACATTCATTTCTTTATGTTATCCTAGACTGGAAATCATCGGAGAACATAATGAAAACAATAAAATACTCACCCTCTATTCTCTTATTAGCAACCAGCGCACTGTCGCTACCAAGTGTGGCAACGACCTCTGAGCAGCATGCTTTTTTCGATCGCCTCACCGCTCACTGTGGTCAAGCCTTTGCCGGAAGCGTCACAGCAGGCAATGCTGCCGACTCAACTTTCAGCACAAAGAAGCTGATTATGCACGTACGCGAATGCAGTGACAGCGTACTGAAAATACCGTTCCATGTCGGCGATGATCACTCTCGCACTTGGGTGATCACCAAAACACGCTATGGTTTGCATCTCGCCCATGACCATCGCCATAAAGACGGCCATGCAGATAACGTCACTCTCTATGGCGGCATGACAGCAACGATGGGAAGCCCGGCAGCGCAATTAATAATTTTAGAGAAAATGGCTTAGAAGCCTCGATCACTAATGTGTGGCACATGTACATAAAGCCGGATGTTTTTACCTATCGACTCACCCGTGCTGAGCGCGATTTTCGCGTTGATTTTGATCTCACTCAGCCGGTCGAACTCCCTCCAGCGCCTTGGGGAAGCCCTCATTTATAATGTTCACCAAATGTGTGGTGATTAAAAGAGCAGCAATTTACCATTGGTTTAATTGCCTCATCTAACCAATCCTGACGAGGCATTGACACTGATGTTATCTTTGCTCAAAAGTAAAAGACTGCCCTGCCAAGGCAGCTTCAAACATTAAGCCTCCTTTCGCCACTGTAAATACAGCCATGCCGTTGATGTATGCTGCTTTGGCGGCTGTTTTTCCCGCACTGGCTGAATTACCCGTTGTCCCCGCTTGCGCATTAACACCAACATTAATCGCAACGGCAGATGCTTGTGCGCCAAATTCAAAAGCGCCTGCAGTAAACGCATCATAAGCAGCCTTGTTTTTAAAGAAAATGATCTCGCTATAGGCTTGCCCACCTATCTGAAAGCCAAAAGAGAGTTGAGTTAAACGAGTATCGCCTTTATAACTGCCTCCTTGGTAAACACGGCCTTTACCGAACGCAGCTCCCACGCCAAATCCCCCTTTCCCTACTGAGGGGAATAAGGCATAACCGTAGGCAGAGTTAAAAAAGTGGGTTGTTTCACTCGCTTGTTGAAAAGTATTTTTAGCTTGGCTGTAGCCATCCGCTGCAAAGGCTAACGGGCTAATGAGCATAGAGATAATTAAACATACACAAGTGCAGTAGTGTTTGAAGGTATGAGTCATTGGACAATCCTTATTACGCAAACAAAGTTCTATGGCAGTATATACCCAAAGCGAACATTTTTTATACTGCATGACGATGTAGATAAAATAAAAGCGCTGACTGGCGCTTTTATGATTGTGCTGTATTTTACTGTTGAGGTTTATCTAACACATAGTGTTCAAACCATTTCTGATCCCATTCCATTTTAGCTTTTCGGTGTTGATATTTACTCAGCCCGTGTCCTTCACCTGGGTAAACGACTAATTCTACAGGAATGTTCAAGTAGTGCTTTAATGCACGGTAAAGCCCTTGAGCATGACCAAGCGGCACACGTTGATCGCCTTCACCAATATGGATAAGCGTAGGTGTTTTGATTTTATCGGCGTAAGTGAGTGAAGATCCGCGATCATATGCTGTAGGCTTTTCCCAAGGCAGCCCTTCCATAAAATTAACCACATGACCTGGCGTATCTTCTAGCATCCATTGTAAACGCTGATCAAACACCCCAGCGCCTGAGCTTGCCGCTTTAAAACGCTCAGTAGTGCTAATCAGTGCATTTGTCAGATAACCGCCGTTACTCCATCCCATCACAGCCAGTTTATCAGCATCCACAATGCCGTCAGCGATCAGTTTATCTACGCCTGCAATAATGTCTTTGACCTCAATATCGTGCTCATGACCAACAAGATCTGTAATGAACTTATCACCATAACCCGTTGAGCCACGATAGTTTGGCGACAATAATGCCCAACCTTTAGCCGTGAAAGTAGAGCGACCATATGTGCGGTGTTGCAATGCATAAGGCGTTGCCGCGGTTGGGCCACCATGGATCTGAACCACCAACGGTAACGGGCCATCTTCTTTCTTATAGCCTGCTGGCAAATCTAATATGCCTTCTACTGTGGTTCCATCGGGCGCTGTCCATTTTACCACTGAAACTTGTGGCAACTTCCAGCTGTCCACCTGAGGATTAATATTGCTTAACCGTGTTGCTTTAGCGCCGTGACTATTCGCATTGGCAATAAACATGTCATAGAAGTGATCCAGCCCATTATGACTAAAAGCAACCTTTTTACCGCGTTGATTAAAGCTGTAGCTGCCAATCACTTGATCGCCTGCGATCACGGTACGGGTATCGCCTTGCACCCCTTCATCTATTTCAGTACAAAAGAGTTTCACGCGGCCATGATCTGCACCGCGATAGCAAATTTCATCACTGTTTGGTCGCCAGCTAATATCACTTGCGGTAAACGTCACATCCCCCGGGCGCGTCACCTCAAGTGATGCTTTGCCTGTGTTTTCGGTGTTATTAATAAATAACTGCCCAGGATAGCCATCAAAGTCTATTCTAAAGGCAAGTTCAGTG
>JAOIUG010000102.1 GCA_028223395.1 Shewanella sp. | reverse complement strand
TTGATGGGGCCAATGCCACTCGCCGCACGGTGACGTTGGGCTACCGTGAAGCTGATGTTGTGGAGATCATATCAGGCGTTGAAACTGGTGAGACAATTGTGATCCGTGGTCATCAAAACCTGAAAGATCAATCGTTAGTTGAAGTCATCAATACGCTAGATGTTGCATCAGCTTACTAAATCACGGAGCAGGATATGTCGATAATAAAAACAGCGGTAAACCGCCCTGTCAGCGTGTGGATGTTTATGTTTGCGGTGATGCTTTTTGGCATGGTGGGGTTTTCTCGCTTAGCGGTCAAGTTACTGCCAGATCTCAGTTACCCCACGATCACTATTCGGACTCAATATGTGGGAGCAGCCCCTGTTGAAGTGGAGCAATTAGTCTCAAAGCCGATTGAAGAAGCTGCGGGTATTGTAAAAGGGTTACGTAAAATTAACTCGATTTCTCGCTCAGGCATGTCCGATGTGGTGCTTGAATTTGAATGGGGCACGAATATGGACATGGCGAGCTTGGATGTACGAGAAAAACTCGACACGATTGCGTTGCCCTTAGATGTCAAAAAGCCATTATTGCTACGTTTTAACCCTAACTTAGATCCGATAGTGCGATTAGCCCTTTCCGTTCCCAGTGCTGAAGAGAAGAACGCATCCAGTGAGCACGATCTTATACAAATGCGCACTTACGCTGAAGAGGAGTTAAAAAGACAACTAGAATCCCTCTCTGGCGTGGCGGCGGTTAGGTTGTCTGGTGGACTGCAGCAAGAAGTGCACATTCAGTTAAACCAAGAGAGACTAACACAGCTTAATTTAAGCGCAGAGCTGATCCGCAGCCGCATTGCCCAAGAAAACATTAACCTGTCTGCCGGTAAAGTGATCCAAGGCGATAAAGAGTATTTAGTTCGCACTCTCAATCAATTCAACTCTCTTGATGAACTAGGTCAGATTGTAGTGTATCGGGATGGACAACGCTTAGTCAGACTCTTTGACGTGGCTAACATTGTTGACACCCACAAAGAGCGTAATGACATCACTCGCATAAGCAATAAAGAGTCGATTGAATTGGCAATCTATAAAGAGGGCGATGCTAATACCGTCTCCGTGGCTCGAAAAGTCATCAATGAAGTCAACACACTTAATGGTAATAACCCTAAAGCCCAGTTACAGGTTATCTACGATCAATCGGAGTTTATCGAAAGTGCCGTCAACGAAGTCACCTCCGCGGCGCTGATCGGCAGTTTACTGTCAATGCTGGTGATTTATCTTTTTTTACGCGATATTATCCCAACGCTTATTATCTCTATCGCTATTCCGTTCTCAGTCATTGCCACTTTTAACATGATGTATTTCGCTGATATTAGCCTTAACATTATGTCTCTTGGTGGTATCGCATTAGCCGTCGGCTTATTAGTGGATAACGCTATTGTAGTGATCGAAAATATTGATCGCTGTAAATCCCTAGGCATGAATAAAATTGAAGCGGCCATCACTGGCACAAAAGAAGTCTCTGGAGCCATTTTCGCATCGACATTAACAACCTTGGCCGTGTTTGTGCCGCTGGTGTTTGTTGATGGCGTTGCCGGCGCCTTGTTCTCTGATCAAGCACTCACTGTCACCTTTGCACTGTTAGCGTCCTTACTTGTGGCTTTAACAACCATTCCAATGTTGGCATCACGTGAAGGCTTTAAAGCCTTACCTTCCCCATTGCCGACAGAAAAACCAGCGAAACCCGACACGCTATTTGGTCAATGTAAATATTATTGCGTCGCAATATTCTCGTTCCCTTTTGTTTTACTGTTTAACTATTTACCCAGCGCCTTACTTGCGTTAAGCCTCACATTCGTTCGAGGTGGTGCTTGGCTTATCGGGCTTGTGATGCGCCCTCTTAGTTTTGCGTTTAATCATTTTTACCGCTTGTTTGAAAAAGGTTATCACCGCTTACTGGCCGGAGCATTAAAGCTAAAAGCATTGACATTATTGATTGCAGTATCAGTGACAATTGCCGCGGCACTGTTAATCCCTAAGCTGGGCATGGAGTTGATCCCTGCTATGAATCAAGGTGAATTCTATGTAGAGGTATTATTGCCGCCCGGGACTGAGGTTTCAGAAACCGACAACGTATTACAACAACTGGCCTTATCCATTAAAGACGGAGACGATGTTAAACATGCCTATAGTCAAGCAGGCAGTGGTGGACTGATGACTTCTGACACCAGTCGCGGCGGAGAAAACTGGGGGCGTTTACAAGTCGTTCTCGCCGATCATGACGCATTCAATACCGTCAGTCAGGCCTTACGTCAGGCGGCCATGCGGATCCCTGAACTTGAAGCTAAGGTACAACACCCTGAACTGTTTAGCTTTAAAACGCCTTTAGAAATCGAACTCGTTGGCTACGATTTAACACAGTTAAAGCGCACCGCAGATACATTAGTTGAGGCATTGTCAGCTTCAGAACGTTTTGCCGATGTTAATACCAGCTTAAGAAAAGGGCAGCCAGAGCTCAGCATTCGTTTTGATCACGCACGTCTAGCCGCATTAGGCATGGACGCTCCGACTGTGGCCAATCGCATTGCTCAGCGCATTGGTGGCACCGTGGCCAGCCAGTATACCGTTCGTGATCGTAAGATTGATATTCTTGTCCGCAGTGAACTCAATGAGCGTGATCAAGTCAGTGATCTTGACGCAATGATCATCAATCCTAACAGTGCTCACCCTATTGCGTTAAGCGCTGTGGCCGATGTAAGTCTTGAACTCGGTCCATCTGCGATTAACCGGATCAGCCAGCAGCGAGTCGCCATTGTGTCTGCCAACCTAGCATACGGTGACTTGAACGATGCCGTATTATCAGCGCAGTCGATCTTAGCAGCTCAAACATTGCCCAGCGCCATTCAAGCACGTTTTGGTGGCCAAAATGAAGAAATGGAACATTCATTTCAATCACTGCAAATTGCATTGTTGCTCGCCGTGTTTTTAGTTTATTTAGTCATGGCCAGCCAATTTGAATCGTTATTACACCCATTATTGATCCTTATCGCTGTGCCTATGGCTGTCGGTGGCAGTGTGTTAGGTCTGTATATTACGCAAACACATATCAGTGTGGTGGTGTTTATTGGCCTTATTATGCTAGCCGGAATTGTGGTGAACAATGCGATTGTGCTCGTTGATAGGATCAATCAATTACGTCAATCTGGTCAAGATAAGATCAGCGCCATTACTCATGCAGCCCAATCACGTCTGCGCCCCATTATCATGACAACCATGACAACAGCACTCGGTTTATCACCGATGGCATTAGGTATCGGCGATGGCAGCGAAGTACGTGCGCCCATGGCTATCACGGTGATCTCGGGACTCTTACTATCCACATTGTTGACGCTCGTGGTGATCCCTGTGCTTTATGCACTATTTGATCGTAAACATTACCCTCAACATGACGCGCCAACAACAGCAGGAGCCGAGGTATGAACATCACCCGTTTAGCCATTGCGCGCCCAGTCACTACCGCGATGTTCTTTGTCGCAATACTGCTGTTCGGTCTGGCATCAAGTCGACTACTGCCATTAGAGATGTTTCCTGGCATCGATATCCCGCAAGTGGTGATTGAAGTGCCTTATAAAGGTTCCTCTCCCGCTGAAGTCGAACGCGATATAACCCAGGTGTTAGAAGAAGCATTAG
>JAOIUG010000101.1 GCA_028223395.1 Shewanella sp. | reverse complement strand
GTTAGTAAATACCAACTAAATAAGGCAATAAACTTTCAAAGTAGCTCTTTTAGACTATATATAAAGAACGCGAGAGTAAAACAAAGGAGAGCGCAATGGAAAAATCCATCACAAATAAGCCCAAGCCGGAACCTCAGGCGCACACTAAGTCCACAGACAAAACGCCTGCGTTATGCGAGAGCCAACTGTACACTTATGATCAAGAAGATGACACGCCAAGCTATGTGCTAGGTTACAACTAATCTCCTAGTGCACGGTGTGTGGTACTCACTTGTAGTACATAATGGGTAATACGCATTATGTACCAATGCACCAATGCACAGTGTTAATGGTTAGCGCTAACCTATCGTACTCACACGTTGCGGCTACGCTCATAGTGAGCATCAAATTCACTGCCGCTTTAACAAAAAAGTGCGCTCTATCATCAGTAGATAAAAAGCACTATTCTAGGTTCTTTTTAAAGCGAAACGATGCAACAGCCAGCCCAACCATAGTAAAAATGGCCAGCCAGCCAATATCGTAAGTCATGTCTAATATATCAACATCGCGCAGTACAACACCGCGTACTAATCGCATAAAATGCGTCGCTGGTAATGCTTCAGCAATATATTGCGCAGTCATCGGCATGCCCTCATACGGGAACATAAAGCCAGAAAGTAATATAGAAGGCAGCAACACAAACACCGTCATTTGCATCGACTGCAGCTGGCTTTTCGCTAAAGTTGAAATCACCAACCCTAGAGTTAAGCTCGCCATAATAAATAACAGCGTTGCTGCTGCAAGTTGTAGCAAACTGCCATTCATTGGGACATCAAACACATTGTGACCCAAAGTAAGAATTATCGTCACTTGTATAATGCCGATAAACATATAGGGAATAATTTTACCTAACATCAGCTCCATAGGGCGAATAGGTGTAGTGATTAGCATCTCCAAATTACCACGCTCTCGCTCGCGCACAATCGCTGCGGAGGTGAACATAATCATGGTCATGGTTAAAATCACACCGATTAATCCAGGCACAATGTTCACAACGGTTCGCTGCTCGGGATTATAAAAAAGTGCAACGGCAAAAGTCGGCGTTAAGCGGTTACTGGGTGACTTTAATAACTCCGTTAATGGCATCGCCCGTAGGCCTTTAATCGCGGCGGCAATCATTGTATCTGATCCATCCACAATCCATTGCGCAAGGGGTCGGCTGGTTTGTTCATTGGTGGAGGGCGGAGTTTCTAAACCCACCGCCTTATGGCGTGCTAACCGCTGCGCAACATCTGGTGGGATCACCAACACCGCTCGCACTTTACCAGTTGCAATGGCAGCTTGAGCTGAAGGTAAGTCTGTATATTGCTCAGTAAATTTTACCACTTGCGTAGCACGAACCGTTTGCAGCAACGCTCGGCTTAGCGTCGTTTGGCTATGATCAACCACACCAACGGGAATGTCTCTGACATTGGTGTTAATTGCAAAGCCAAAGAGCGTTAATTGGATCAGTGGGATCATAATCACGATCCCAAAAGACATTTTATCGCGCTTAAATTGAGTCAGCTCTTTAATAACAATGGCTTGAATTCGTTGCAATGTTTTCATGGCACACTCCGGCCTGTGCAAGTAACAAAAACGTCCTCTAAACTTGGCCTAACAAGGTGTAACTGCTGCGGGCTAAGCGACTCAAGCTGCGCTAAAAAGCCAATAGGATCTACGCAGCTGTCGTTCACAAGCACCCGTAAACGTGATCCCAACTGCGCCGCGCTAATGATCTCCGGTAACGTGGTTAATTGCTGCTTCAGTTGCCGTAAGTCATGGGCGTTCACCTCCACAACATGCGCACCCATATCATGCATAAGCGTGTCTGGCGAGCCATCAGCCCGCTTTACGCCGGCCTCCAATATGGCCAACTTGTGGCAACGTTCCGCTTCATCCATATAATGAGTTGATACCATAATGCTGGTCCCTTGATCGCTTAAATCAAAGAGTTTCTCCCAGAAATCTCGCCGATTTTCAGGATCAACGGCCGACGTTGGTTCATCTAGAAACAAGAGTTCAGGTTTATGGATCGTCGCGGCAGCCAAGCCTAAACGCTGCTTTTGGCCTCCGCTCATATTGCCCGCTAATTGAGTGGTTTTGCTGGCCAAATCGTAAGTGGCGAGTAATTGATCAATGCGCGTGCGCTGTTCTTGGTGAGATAAGCCATATATTTTAGCGATAAACTGCAGGTTTTCTTTAATCGTCAGATCGTTATATAAAGAAAATTTTTGCGTCATATAACCCATTTTTAAACGCAGTTTCTCCGCATCGCCAGGTAAGTTCAAACCTAAGACACTAACAGTGCCTGAGCTGGGTAATAATAACCCTGTTAACATCCGCATCGCGGTCGTCTTGCCGCAACCGTTCGGCCCTAGCAAGCCATAGATCTGCCCTTTTTCAACCTCGAGATTAAGGTTATCAATTGCGGTGAGTTCGCCAAAATTACGGCACAGTTGGCGCGCCTGTATAGCAAAATCACTCATGGCAGTTCTACTTGTGCAGGCACTCCGCTGGGCAATGCAGCTGCACTGTCAGGCAACTGGATCTCAGCTAAGTACATTAATCGTGCGCGCTCTTCTTGGTTGAGAGCATAATAAGGTGTGAAAGCGGGCTCACTGGAAACCCAGCGAACAGAGCCCATTAACGGTGCTTTAATACCATCAACATGGACCAGTAAATTATCATCAATATTTATTTTTACTCGATAAAGCGCTGGAATATACACTCTGGCAAACGGGGCTTTTCCCGCAATGACAATCGCTAACGGGCTACCTTGGCTCACCCGCTCACCTAGGTTCCAGGGTAAGTCATCTAAAATGCCGTCACGCGTTGCGCGAATAGTTAAGTCGTCTAAGCGCTTTTGTTCGCCAACTAATGCTGCTTTGGCTGCATCTAAGCTTGCTCTTGCCGAGCGAAGATCTTCTTCTCGGCTGCCAGCGGTCAATTCGCGTAGCTTTTCTTGCATGCTTTCTAAATGTGCCGATCCAGAGTCGCGGCTAGCACGTGCTTTATCCAGATCCGCCTTACTGGCTAAATTACGTTTCGCCATCGTTTGGATCCGGTTAAAGTTGGCTTCACTTTCTTGCTGCGTGGCTTTAGCCCCTGCGACGTTGGCCCGTGCCGTTGCAATGTCTTCCTCACGAGCGCCTTTTTGCAATTTTTGATAACGAGCTAATGCGTTTAACACTTCTGCCTGCGCCTTTAACACTTGGGACTGTTGAAATGTGTCATCTAACCTCACCAGCACTTCACCTTTGCTAACCACGCTCCCTTTCGCTACCGGTAACGCTACTATCACCTCGTTAATGGTGGCTGATTGTGCGATACGATCGCGCTCTAAACTGCCTAACGCGACAGGCTTTGTATCTCTATTACAGCCTGTAAGGCTGATGAATATAAAAGCAAAAATAAATACACGCACGATAATGATCCTTACTGCATAGCACTTTTATTAACCGTATAACCCAAAGCAATAACCTGCAAGTAAAACGCGTAAACTAATGCGCTTAAGCCATGGTTTATGCTCGGTAATGTCTGCCATATAATGAGGCGCTAAACGTCACTCATCATGACTTGTATATAGGCAAGTATTAACAACAGATATATGACCATTTTTGATGGCTGCTAATTTCATCTAACATTACTGCAATTTGTTGATGAACATAGAAGCTGTTGACCTTTCACGGTTGTTTTTG
>JAOIUG010000100.1 GCA_028223395.1 Shewanella sp. | reverse complement strand
GTTGGTGGTAGTCGCTCTCCATGTGACAACACAACTTGTAAAAAGGCTTGTTATGCTCTTTCTCTTTCAAATGTGCTAATTCATGCACCACAACCATTCTTAATAAACCTTCAGGTACATTTTTTAAACGTGATGAAATACGGATCTCGTTTTTAGCTTTCATCTTTGAACCTTGCTTACGAGCAACATAAGAGTGGAGGCCAAGCGCTTGATGACGCAAAGAGATCTTATCGTCAAATATCACTTTAGACAGTGGCTGTGACTTCTTAAGATATTGATTTTTTATAGAGATAGTATAATCGTATAACGCTTTATCGGTGCGAATGGAGTGCGTTTTGGGATGCCTTTTCAAGAGTATATGCGCCAATTGATCTTGTTCAAGCAAATGATGAACTTGCTGCTTGATCTCACTGCTGTAACCGTTTAAATAGGGAAGTACTGGCATCATGATTGGATTATGTAACCTCAATTTGGGATAAAACGGAACTCATCACCTTCTGTATGCTCAGATCTTTGGAGTAAGAGGAATCAATCAAGCAGAGGGCTTACGGACAATTTAATGGATGCATTTTGTGATGTCGATGACTTTTTCGTACTTATGGTTTATGGATAGCGTAATGCTTTCACGAAGGTTTATTATATAAACGATCAATGAGCAGCTTAACAATATTTTACAAATCAAGCATTCAAGACAGAGAAGTGTGTAGGTTTTATACTGAATATGATTGATGGTTTAATCGCCTATCAACTCAAAGAGAATAAGCCACAACTTAAGAGCACTGATATTGATTTCAATATTATTTCTGTTATGGCTTAAACCTATCTCAGGTGAATTAAGTTAACAACAATATGCCGAGAAAAATCAGAGAAAATGCCGGATTAAATACAAATCAGAGGCCAAAATGGGTTGACCTCTGCAAGAAGCGCCTAAAGTGAAAGTATATTAAACAGGGATTTTTGTTGATCATTCATTGCTTCTGTAGGCGTTAGTACTGCGCTAGATAACGCATGATTACAACCGCTGCTACATTGTGCTTCAGCGCCTTCTATGTAGGCGGCCAAGACGGTTTTAGCTTTTACAAGGCTGTTGCCATATCGACTAATAACCTGTTCCACTGTGACATGCAAACTCGGATCGTCATGCCAGCAATCGTAATCTGTAGCGATACCAATCGTGCAATAACAAATTTGTGCTTCTCGTGCTAAAAAGACTTCCGGCACATTAGTCATACCGACGAGATCACAATTTGCAGCGTTTTTAAGAAATAAACTTTCTGCTTTAGTCCCCAGGCGCGGACCATCAACGCAGGCATAGGTTTTGTTACGATGAATGTCAATATTACACGCTTTAGCGGCCACTGAAATTGCATCAGCTAAGGCACTACATGTTGGCTCAGCAGTCGACACATGAGCGACAACTCCCTGTCCAAAGAATGTTTTTTCTCGTGGGAGTTTTACAAAGTCAAAATATTGGTCAGCAATCGCTAAATCTCCGGGTTTAATCTCTTGTTGCAAACTTCCTACCGCCGATAGCCCGATAATTTGCTTGACGCCTAACTTTTTTAGCGCCCATATGTTTGCACGATAGTTTACTTCAGAAGGTAATAAACTGTGGTTATTGCCATGACGTGGTAAGAATAAAATCTTTTTACCGTAATACTCACCACTCACAATGGCCGCGGATGGTTTGCCGTATGGTGTTTCAATATCATGTTCTTCTATGACGATTAAGCCATCGATACTGTAAATTCCAGTGCCGCCAATAACTGCTAGCATAATTGTTCCTTATTATTGATATGTGCTGGCAGTGACGTAATCCAATGTTTGATCTCATCTCTTACATTGCGATAATACGACAACGCTTCTTCAGGGGAGTTAGCCTGCTTTGCCAGCGTTGGTGGATCGTCAAATTGACGTAAAATAACATTAGTTTTGGCGGGAAAGGTTGGGCAGTGACTTGCAGCATGTTCACACACGGCAATCACGTAATCAAATTGCTCAGTATCGAACTCGCTGAGTGTTTGTGACTGATGCCCGCTAATATCAATGCCCACTTCTTTCATCACTTTAACCGCGGATGGATTAAGGCCGTGGGACTCAACACCTGCTGAATAACTCGTAAACTCTTCGCTTAATAATGAATTAGCAAAACCATGTGCCATTTGGCTACGACATGAATTACCAGTACACAAAAATAAAATCGATTTCATTGTTTCTCACCTTTCACTGCAGCTCGCACCGAATGCAAAGCAGCTATAACATCGGTGGTGTTTTAAATTAATGGTTTTATCCATGCTTTTTGTTAAAGTCGTCGCTAAAAAATAATCATCATCATCATCAACTAAAGTGCAGGCATAAACTTGCATCTCTGTGCCTTTTTTAATGATCATTTTAGAGTTTGCACACATATAATTTTCACGCTGATGTTGCGTTTGGTATTGCGTCATGCAATTTGTGGTGATGTGTGGCACGTCACTAATAGCACCTGGGGCTAAAAAGTCAGGAAACGCCACCATATTCATATCCGTTGGTAGGCCATTAAGCGCAAATAATTGTTGGTATTGTCGCTCAACTGCGGATGTGTTTTCGTCCTTAGCCATATGACGTGCAAGCGATATATTAAACCCTTTGTTATATAACAAACGTAAACCGATAAATGCTTTAGCAAAATTACCTTCACCACGGCCAACGTCATGTTCATGTGCTATTGGAGAGTCGATACTAACGCGAAACGAAACGGGATGCTGCTTTTTAGCTTGCAACTGCGTTAATGCATCAATGCGTTTAATTAATGGTTCAGTGCCGTTCGTCAATACTAAACAGGGTTTGAATTGCGACGCATAATCAAGCATTTTAATCATGTCTTTCGCTAAAAAAGGTTCACCACCGGTAAAAGAAAACTGCTCAACACCTAAAGTGAGTGCTTCATCGATAAAAGGTTTAACTTCTTCAAATTTAGGCGTCAGTAGTCGCTTGTCCGACGGGCTTGAACCTTCTAAACAAAAGTCACAAGCCAAGTTACATTTAGTGCCAGTATGAAACCATAACTCCTTGATAGAGTGCGGCTTAATATAACCCCGAGGATCGCCTAACGGTGTAAAATCCCAATGATGTTGGCGACTGGATGTATTCATTAGCAACAACTCGGCTTTTCTGTAGGTGAGGATGTGGGTACGCAGCCGCGAGAACCCGACTTGTCATCACTAATGCCATCACTATGCTCACTGACGAAATTAAATTCCCTATCACTTGTTGTAAATAAACCTAGATGTTTATCAAAATTGCCTTCATAACTAAAATGGCTTGCAAAGCGCGATTGTTTTAACGTTCGCCATGTATTTCCACTGATCGCCGTTGAAGCTTGATGTGTAAACACTGTATTTTCATCCAATTGCCACTGTGTTTCGTGGTTTTCAATTGTGCCTAAATAAGTGACGGCTTGATCATAATTTTGCGCGTCCGCTTCTAATGCGACCGCTTTGAATAAACGATAGGTTGCCGAGGTGAAACGCACATCTTCGATACGCTGAGCAAGTTCATCATTATCAATGGTAATAGCACGACTGTTTACTAATCTGGGTTCAATAAAACCAACTGTTTTAGCTAGGTTTTCAAAGTCGTTCCAATACAAGGCACCACTTAAACATTCACCATAAAGCAGAGGATCTTGTTGTAAATGCGCGGGCACACGTTTGTCAGCATAGACATCAGAAAAGTAAATTTCGCCACCGGGTTTTAAAATACGAAATATTTCACGCAATACTGCATGTTTATCCGGA
>JAOIUG010000099.1 GCA_028223395.1 Shewanella sp. | reverse complement strand
CAACGATTAGATCAACATTTAGAAAATGAGCCTCAACCCAATTGCGGCTTTATTGGTCAAATAACTACTTGAAATGCCATTATACCAAGGGTTTTCGAGTCGATGCAGTTGTCTGTTAAGCACAAATGCCTAGCTTTGTAACTTTGCTTATTGCTTTTACACCAGCTAAAGACTCACCTGCCTGAGTGTTGTAATCACGCAGGTTAAGTCTAGGGCCAATCAGTTGCTTATATTGATACATCGTAGTGTCTGAATGCTGGCCATCATTGCCCTATTTTCATGGTAATCCTTTTAACTTTGAGCCCTTTAGCCGGTTTATTTCTCGCCTTCTTCTGTCCATATTTCAGCATTGTCCCTTATGCTTACAGCCCTTGTTTTACTCGCTGTTACAACTTCAATTCTGTTGAGTATCAAGGCGGTTTCAATGGCTGTATCACTGATTTGAAGCTTCCGCCATGACAGTGATGATGAGTTTAGTTTCCTAAAATGGATTGATGCGAGTGAGTCACTTTATCAAAACCAAGGCACTTACAACACCACAGCCTTGAACTGTAGAGAGGCATTATTCGCAGGTTAATCGATGGTTTATTTGCGTTTTAACATGACGGGCGCTTTTATTTACGCCGAAAATTAATTACGTGATAATGGGATTATCATTTATGGATGTCTGGTTATAATAGGCAAACTCGAAATGACGGCATTGATCCAATGAGTCCGTTTTCAACTCTATAGAAGTAGGTATTACTGATGACTGCAAAAACTATCAAATCAAAAGCTGCTGTTGCTTGGGCTGTTGGCGAGCCACTGACTATGGAGGTGGTTGATGTTATGCCGCCGCAGAAGGGGGAAGTTAGGATCAAGATTATGGCTACCGGCGTTTGCCATACCGATGCTTTTACGCTCTCTGGCGATGATCCTGAAGGTATTTTTCCGTGTATTTTAGGTCATGAAGGTGGTGGAATTGTTGAGTCGATTGGTGAGGGGGTAACCAGTGTGCAAGTTGGTGATCACGTGATCCCTTTGTACACGCCAGAATGCGGTGAGTGTAAATTCTGCTTGTCGGGTAAAACCAATTTATGTCAGAAAATTCGTGAGACACAAGGTAGAGGGCTAATGCCTGATGGGACGACGCGTTTTTCTAAAGATGGCGTTGAGATTTTCCATTATATGGGCACGTCGACTTTCTCTGAGTACACTGTACTGCCTGAGATTTCACTGGCTAAAGTCAACCCTGAAGCACCACTTGAAGAGGTGTGTTTACTCGGTTGCGGCGTCACAACAGGTATGGGCGCAGTGATGAATACAGCCAAGGTAGAAGCTGGGGCAACGGTCGCAATATTTGGTTTAGGTGGTATTGGGCTTTCTGCTGTAATAGGCGCGCAAATGGCTCAAGCATCACGTATTATCGCCATCGATATTAACGACAGTAAGTTCGATCTTGCACGTCAATTAGGTGCGACTGATTGTATCAATCCAAAAGACTACGATAAACCGATCCAAGATCTTATTGTCGAGCTTACTGATGGCGGCGTTGATTACTCATTTGAGTGTATTGGCAATGTGGATGTCATGCGTAGTGCGCTTGAATGCTGCCATAAAGGTTGGGGTGAATCCGTCGTTATTGGCGTGGCGGGTGCTGGACAAGAGATATCAACTCGCCCCTTCCAACTGGTCACAGGTCGTGTATGGAAAGGCAGTGCTTTTGGTGGCGTTAAAGGTCGCTCTGAACTGCCCGATTACGTTGAGCGCTACATGGCAGGCGAGTTCAAATTAAATGACTTTATTACGCACACTATGGGTCTTGAGCAAATTAATGAGGCGTTTGATCTCATGCATGCAGGTAAAAGCATTCGCTCGGTGATTCATTTCAGTCAGTAAGTGCTCGCTTAATTACTTTGTCAATCTTACTTTATAAGTTGCAGCATTAACCTTGTTGATGCTGCAGGCAACATTAACCATTTTCACTCTAGAATATCAACGCAAGCATAGGTGCAAACATGACAATTGAAAATATCAGTGTGAATAAAAGTTTTGGTGGTTGGCACAAACAGTACACGCACCAATCTAACACGCTGAACTGCACGATGCGGTTTGCTATCTTCCTGCCTCCGCAAGCATCAAATAATCACAAAGTCCCTGTATTGTATTGGTTGTCAGGGCTAACTTGTACTGACGAAAATGTCATGCAAAAATCGGGAGTGCAGGCCATTGCTGCCGAGCTTGGGATCGCAATTGTTGCGCCAGACACCAGCCCAAGAGGTGAAACGGTGGCTGATGATGATCATTATGATTTAGGCCAAGGTGCTGGTTTTTACGTTAACGCCACACAAGCGCCATGGAGCGAGCATTATCATATGTATGACTACATAACTAAAGAGCTGCCAGCTCTTGTTGAGTCGACGTTTCCAGTGAATGACAAGCGTGCCATTGCAGGCCATTCTATGGGCGGTCATGGTGCGTTAGTGATTGCTATGCGCAACACTGAGGCTTATCAGTCCGTTTCGGCATTCAGTCCGATTTGCCATCCTATTGATTGTCCTTGGGGTCAAAAAGCGTTTAAGGCATATCTTGGGCATGATAGCGCAACTTGGGCGCCATACGATGCCAGCGTGCTTATGCAGGCCGCTACACGGTTTGTTCCAGCGTTAGTTGATCAAGGTAAAAGTGATACTTTTCTAGTCGAGCAGCTTAAACCTACCGCTTTACAAGCTGCGGCGAGTGTTAGTGGTTATCCGCTCACATTGAACTTACATGAAGGTTATGATCACAGCTATTACTTTATTGCCAGCTTTATTGAGCAGCATATTCGTTTTCACGCTTTACACCTTAATCAAGCATAATGTATGGCGGCATGACGAATAAAACACGTGAAGAGGCCGTTTTAAGCTTGAATTTCGTTGGCTTATAGTGAACGTTGTTGCTTGCAAAGTGGTCTATAAGCACTAAGGTTAAATGAATTAACTGAGGAGAGAAATGATGACGAAAATCTACCATAGTTTTGTAGTGGCTATCGCTATTCTAGTGGCAGGGTGTGCAGCGAGTGCCAATAAACACAGTGAGCTGTATAAGTTTCCTGATTTACAAGAAGTCAGTTCCATAGATAACTTTCGGATGAATGGCTGGGAATATATTGATAAGTATTCGTTGTTCATCAATAGTGGGCCTAAAAAAAGTTACTTGGTGATATTTAACGGCCCAAGTAACGATTTAAAGTTTGCTCAACGTTTACAGGTAAGCTCAAAACTTGGCAGAGTTGAAGTCGGGTTTGATAACATTGTGGTCGGTGATAATCCCGATATAAAGTACAATATTAAGCGCATGTACTTAATTAAAGATAAAGAAGAAAAAAAAGCGATCAAACAACAGATCCTCGCTTTTGATGATAAAAATAAAAAATAAAGATGGATCACCCTTTAAATCCACTTAAAGTGACCCACCTTGTTTAACAGCCCATAAAGCGATACCGCTTTGGGCTGTTTCTTTCTTTTGAGTTATCAACCTGAAATCGACAATCACGCCGCAGTCCCTATACCGACAAGAAACTCTTTAAGTTTCGTTTGTTTTGTATCACATCGCTCATCAGCCTCATTCGACAAAAAATAATACTGTATAGCGCCTTATTACATAGATTTTGCTATCTAAATTGACTAGTGTACTAAAGCGATTTTTCGACGATGGATCAAGGCTGAATAGCTTGTTTGAGAAATCAGCGTATAGGAATAATTTTAAGGGGATGGACCACAATATGAACAGATTAAGTAAACTCAGCGTGCTGGCGACTACGATGGCAGGCTTATTAAGTAGCGGCATTGCTATTGCTGA
>JAOIUG010000009.1 GCA_028223395.1 Shewanella sp. | reverse complement strand
TTATACTAAAATCATTGAATTCGAACAAAAACTAAGCTCGAAAGATCAACAACCCCTAATAAAAAAGTGCATCCCATTGCTGGCATGCACTCATAATAAACCCCTTTACCCAACAAGTTACTCTTGCAATAGATCGCGGCAGATCTGCACCAGATCCGACTGCACAGCTGCAGCAGTTACCTGACGACCGGCACCAGGACCACGGATAATCAATGGGTTATCTTGATAAAATTGACTGCGGATCACAAATACATTATCGCCAGGGGTTAAATTAGCGTACGGGTGGCTATTATCAACCCATTGCAAGCTCACTTCAGCTTTGAACTCGCCGTCAATTCTCTCTAACGCTGCCACATAACGCAGCACTTTATCTTGCTCTGCAGCGGCCTGATATTGTTGCAGCATCACAACGTCAAGTTCGTTAATCCGTGATAAAAACGCCTCCAATGGTAACTTTGCAAGCTCATCTGGCACTAATGATTTTAACGTAATATCTTCTAATTCAATCGCTAATCCCATTTCTCGTGCCAAGATGAGCAACTTTCTTTGCATGTCACGGCCAGACAAGTCATCGCGAGGATCAGGCTCAGTGATCCCTAAGCCTCGCGCCTCTATTACCCATTCAGAGAAAGGTTTAACGGCGTCATATTTTTCAAATAACCAACACAAGGTTCCTGAAAATATTCCCCCAATCGCGTCTATTGTATCGCCACTATTATGCAGATCATTCATCGCATGCTGTATGGGTAAACCAGCGCCACAACTGGCGTTATAACGCCAAAATAGCCGGCGATGACCCAATTGGTTTTTTAGCGCTTGATAAAAAGATAACGGGCCCGAACCTGCAAGCTTATTTGCGCTCACTAAATGAATACCACGGGCAAAAAACTCAGGGTATTGCAAGGTTAAATCAGCACTTGCACTAATATCAAGCCCAACAATTTCATCGCAGTCGATGGCTTGCAAGTCATCAAACAAATGGCTGTACTGCCAAGAGCTGGCTTGCTGCTCAAATGTTGTTTGCCAGTTATCAAGATCTATCGCTTGATGACTAATCAAAGCTTTACGTGAACTCACCAAGCCCACCAACTCCACACTGGCTTCGAGTTCTTTGTTTAAGGCCGCTCTGGCTGCGCCAAACAGCTCAATCCACGCTTGTCCAATATTACCCACGCCCAATAACAACACACCGATGCGTTTACGCGGGCCAGCACAGCGACGATGCACTTTTTGTGTCAACAAATTCACTTCATGCTGCGGCACTAATGTCACTAAACTCATGCCATCATTAAAGAGAGGCCGAGCATTGCGACTCAGTAATCGAGCAAAGCCACGGCGGTATAAGTCAGCGTCAGCGCTAACCAGTGCCACCAAGCCTAAATCATCTCTGACATCAGAGCTCATAATCCCTAATGCATCACGGTGGGTATCGAGTAGCGTTTGCACTTGCTTTTGGTTTTCAAGCGTCACGGTTAGCTCAACCCGTTGTTGACCTAAAGACCAATACGCCAGTGGATATAAACCGGCATGAGTGAGTAAATCTAGCAGCTGCGTACACTGCCCTTCTAATTTGATATTAAACAGTGACACACTGTTTAAATTGGTCACAACGGGCGCACTGGCTGATGAGCTTTTAGGGGCAATTAAAGTAAAGTCAGTATGAGACGCATAGCTAGAGCGCACAGCTAGGCTAACTTGGGTATCAAATAGTGGCTGTAAAGTTCGGTTATGCAATACTGGCGAGCCTAAGTGCGCTAAACGATTGGCTTCATCTAACGACAAGCTGCTCAGCAGTGTTGCATCATTAATCTTGTTTGGATCGGCGTTAAATACGCCCTCTACATCAGTCCAAATAGTGACTCTTTCAATATCTGCCAAGCTGGCAATTAATGTTGCGCTAAAATCTGAACCGTTACGACCCAATAGTAATGTGTCGCCTTGTGTGTTGGCACAAATAAAGCCAGTTATGATCAGTCGTTCATTAGGATGAGCGGCGATTGATTTTTGTACTCTTTGACGTGATTCTTGCAATCTAATCTGTGGTACTGCGCCTTCATCTGCAATCAATAGTGTCCGCGCATCTACATCAGATGCTGCAACCCCAGACTCACGCAACAACGCCGCCAGCAAACGTGACGACCAACGCTCACCAAAGCTCACCACCTGGTTGCTTTGATAGTCGTTAATCTCATTGAGCGACAATAAACTTAACAGCTGCGCTTTATCATTGGATAACCGCTCTCTAAGCAAACGGGCTTGTTCATTGGATAACAGCTGCTCGATCAGCTTTTGCTGATAGCTTATCAACGTTTGCAACTCTTCTTGCCAAAGCTGTTGCCCTGTACTTAACGCCAGCAACCGATAGAGAAAATTGGTGCTTTTTCCGGCAGCAGACACCACGACTAAGTCATCACTGTTACCGTGGGTCAGAAGAATATGCGCGACGCGGCGATAGCAATCAGCATCAGCTAAACTTGAGCCACCAAATTTATGTAAGTGACAACGTGTCATCCTAAACCTCTTTAATTAACAAGCTGCAGCTGCATTAAGCGCTGCGGTAATATCAGTAACAAGATCGTCTGCATCTTCAATACCAACAGAAAGGCGAATAAGCGTGTCTTTAACACCAGCTTCTGCGCGGGCTTGAGGGTCCATTGCACGATGTGTCATGGTCGCTGGCACCGCCACTAAACTTTCCACTCCCCCTAAGCTTTCAGCAACCGAAAAGAATTTAAGTGCCGCTAAGAAAGCCACCAGCTGCGCTTCGCCACCTTTAAGCTCAAAACTGAGCATAGCGCCAAAACCTTTTTGTTGTTTAGCAGCAATGTCATGACCAGGGTGGCTGGCAAGACCTGGATAGTAAACCTTTTCCACCGCTTGGTGGGACGTTAAAGCCGCAAGGATCTGCTGTGCGTTAGCCTGATGCTCACGGATCCGCACAGCAAGTGTACGAATGCCGCGCAAGGTCAAATAACTGTCAAAGGCGCCACCTGTAAGCCCAAGTGTGTTTGACCACCAATGCAGCAGCTCACCTAACTGTTCGTCTTTAGCCACCACTGCGCCACCGACAACATCACTGTGACCATTAATGTACTTTGTGGTTGAATGGATCACAATATCGGCACCCAACGCTAAGGGTTGCTGCAAAATAGGCGATAAAAAAGTGTTATCAACCACAACCAAGGCTCCCACATCATGGCTTGCCTGACTTATCGCATTGATATCAACTACGCGTAATAATGGGTTTGACGGGGTTTCTAGCCACACCATTTTAGGCTTTTGTGCAATCGCCTGCTCTAACGCCGCCGGATCTGTTTGATCAATCACTGCCAGCTTAAATTGACCTTTCTTTGCCAAGTTAGTAAATAAGCGGTAACTGCCACCATAGCAATCGTGTGGCACAACTAATAAATCATCTGGGCCAAGCAAACTGGTGACTAAAGTGATTGCCGCCATGCCTGTGCATGTGACAACACCGGTACAACCATTTTCTAAGTTGGCAATGGCGTCGCCAACTATAGAGCGAGTCGGGTTACCCGAGCGGCTATAATCAAATGCTCTTGGATTTTTATGGCCATCGAAGGCGTAGTTAGTTGAGAGGTAAATTGGCGGGACAACAGCACCGTGTTGGCTGTCTGATTCAATACCTTGGCGCACCGCGATTGTGGCTAATTTACGCTCTCTCATGTACTACTCCTCATGTTACTTTTTGATTAGGGATGTCTAGACGTCTGAATCTACCGAAGCAATCTTCCCTCGTCAACCAAATTTAGCCGTTTAGACGTCCAAGCATTTAGAAATCTATTTGCATTTGTCATAAAATAGGGGCAATAATTTGACTGTACAGCATAAGGGGTTAGAATCTGCTCCGCATTTTAAAATTACAGGTGAGTCAATGACTGAGTGGAACGGCGATTATATCAGCCCATATGCTGAACACGGAAAAAAGAATGAGCAAGTGAAAAAAATTACTGTCTCTATTCCTTTAAAAGTACTCAAGGTGCTTACCGATGAGCGCACACGTCGCCAGGTCAACAACTTGCGTCATGCCACCAACAGCGAACTACTCTGTGAAGCTTTTTTACATGCATACACAGGTCAACCCTTGCCTAACGATGGCGATTTATCTAAAGATAAGCCTGACAGCATGCCTGCGGAAGTTAAACGCCTCATGGATGAAATGGGCATAGAATGGGAAGAGCTAGAGTAAATGTAAGGGCCATTATTCTCGAGATTTTCTCCACCTTGCTAATGATGTTCACTGTGGGACGAGACAATGTTAGATCCAAGCACATTACTTTTAGCTTCATTGATCATATTTTGCGGTGCATTAACCCAAAGCTTAATTGGTTTTGGCTTGGCAGTCGTCGCCAGTCCGCTGCTTTATATTGTCGACCCTTCGTTAGTCCCCGGCCCCGTTATTATGATGGGGTTTTCTATTGCTGCATTAACACTGTTTAGAGAGCGCGGTCAGTTAGAATTTAATGGCTTACAATACGCTTTACTCGGGCGCATCCCAGGTGGCTTGTTGGGGGCGATGCTTATCTTGCTTGCACCGCAGCCCATTCTCGGCTTAGCAATAGCCGCCATCGTCGCGCTAGCGGTCACATTAAGTGTATTAAAATTTAGCCTACCGGTTAATCGATTATCGCTTTTTATTGCCGGAGTCTTATCTGGAATATTTGGCAATATCGCGGCCATTGGTGGTCCACCATTAGCCATATTGCTCGCGGGTAAAGATGCGGCGCAGTTTCGGGCGGCGCTCTCAGCATTTTTCATTTTCAGTTCGTTGATTGCCCTAGCGATACTCGCAGCGACAGGTTTACTTAAGCTCGAGCATTTATGGGTGTCGCTTATGCTGTTGCCGTCGGTGATCCTCGGTTACGTGGTGGCTGGCCGGTTAGTTGGTAAAATCGACAAACAAAAAATCAGAACCTTTACTCTTATACTTTGCAGTTTCAGCGCACTGATCTTGGCTGTAAAATCGATTATCGAACTTAGCTAACTACAGTGTTCCTGTCGAAATTTAGAGGGCGATTTACCAAATAAACGCTGAAACTGGCGACTGAAATAGCTGTGATCATTAAAACCCGTCTCCTGTGCTATGTTAGCGATCCCATCATTGGTTTCGATTAACAATCGACGAGCATTCTCTAACCTAACCTCGTTAATAAATTGCTTGGGAGTTTGCCCTAAATGCTTACTAAATCGCCGCTCGAGTGCACTAATAGACAGATGCGCCGCGTGGGCAAGCTCGGTTAAACTTATCGGCTGTTGATAGTTTTCTTTAATAAATGTCACCGGCACATTAAGCGCATCTATACTGCTCAATGTTAATGACGTTTTCTGTAAATGACGCGACACGCCATACGAGCCAACAAGGTCGCCGTCCTCATTAAATAATGGCCTTTTTGAGGTAATAAACCACGCTAACTCTTGCCCTTTTAAGTAATTCATTTCCAAACGATCTGTCACAGGTTTCCCTTGCATCACTTTTTGATCGTCACGAATAAACTGCCGTGCAATATGTGGCTCAGAAAAATCAAAATCATTACAGTGATAAATCTGAGCTTGTGAATGCACGCCAACATGCTCAAGAAAACTCTGATTGGCATACACAAAACGATTATTATGATCTTTAACCCAAAATAAAATATCAGGCATAAGATCAAATGCTTCCACCAATTGTTTAAGCAACGATATCTGTGCTAATTCTTCAGGCCATTTACTGCGCTGTTGCATCATTATCTCCCGGTACTGATCATGCACGAGCAGGATCAATTACTCTCTCAAGCTTCGCTCTTTCAAATCCAATGCTTTCACGCGGCGTTAAAAACCAAGACGTGGGCTATGCCTTAACTGCACCACCTTTGCCTTGCCAAAATAGCCCAGTAATTCGCGGCAAAAACAACCGTGAAAGATCAACAGCGCTTAGTTACATCCTGTTTAATCGCATTAATTTATGTCACCGCGATGAATAAGTATACAGAACATGAAATCTTCTACGCCGATTTTGTTATATAAAAAACCGAAATCATAATACCCTTAATCGCAACACTTAGTTAACATGAATTGAACGTGACAACCCAATTAGGCTTCAAATGCGCAAAATAAGAATGGGAATGGTCGGGGGTGGACAAGGCGCCTTTATCGGCGAAATCCACAGAATGGCAGCACGATTAGATGGACATTACGAGTTAGTCTGCGGTGCTTTTAGTGCAGATCCATTAAAGTCAGTGGTATCAGGGCAAGCGCTTTATTTACCCGACAACCGTTGCTACGTAAGCTATGAGCAAATGTTTGTAGAAGAGTCAAAACTCGATGACAACACACGTATGGACGTGGTGGTTATCGTCACGCCCAATCATTTACATTACCCTGTTGCCAGCATGGCGCTGAAATATGGCTTTCACGTTATTTGTGATAAACCAGCCACGCTTGATCTTCCCCAAGTGCTAGCACTCAAGCAACAGTTAAATAACACTGACTTGCTTTATGCACTCACTCACACCTACAACGGCTATCCAATGGTCAAAGAGGCTAAGCATAGAATCGCCATCGGTGAGCTAGGTAGCATTCGTAAAGTCCTCGTGGAGTACTCTCAAGGCTGGTTATCTTCACCAGAAGATGAAGACAGCAAACAAGCCGCCTGGCGATTAGATCCCGCACAATCAGGAAGCAGTTGCTGCGTGGGTGATATTGGCGTACATGCCGCCAACTTGGCTGAATATGTCAGTGGTTTATCTATTGAGCAAGTCTGTGCAAACTTGAGCTCTAATGTCACCGGCCGCCAACTGGATGATGATGCTCAAATCATGCTGCGTTTTAATTGCGGCGCTCATGGCACACTCCTGAGTAGCCAAATTGCGATTGGTGAAGAAAACCGGCTTTCTTTAAGAGTTTACGGCGATAAAGCCAGCCTTGAATGGTCTCAAATGGAGCCCAATAGCCTCACGATTAAATCACCCAATACAAGCACAGTGATCCGCACCGGCGTCGGGGCAATCAGTCCTCTTGCGATAGCTTGTACTCGCACGCCAGCTGGGCATCCGGAAGGTTACATTGAAGCTTTTGCCAATATTTATAAACAATTTGCCGTTAAGCTCAACGCTAAACTCGATCAACGTCCTGATAACGCACTCAGCCTTGATCTTCCCGGTATTGAAGCTGCCGTGGCGGGTATGGCTTTTATTGAAGGGGCTGTTAGTGCTAGCCAAAGCCAGATGAAGTGGCACCCATTACCCAGCGTTAAACAAGAAGAGGCGAACTAATGCAACAAATTAACGGGCCGGCAATTTTTCTCGCTCAGTTCATGGCAGATCACGCCCCTTACAACTCGCTTGACTCCTTGTGTCAGTGGGCCGCTGAAAAAGGGTTTAAAGGCATACAACTGCCAACGGATCCGACATTGTTTGATGTAGCACAAGCTGCTAAAAGTCAACAATATTGCGACGACATCACCCAAGTGGTAGCCAAGCATGGCTTGGTTATCACTGAGTTGTCGACCCATTTACAAGGCCAGTTAGTGGCAGTGCATCCTGCATATGACGCCATGTTTGATGGATTTGCACCTCCAGCATATCGCGGTGATCCCGCTGCGCGCACTCAATGGGCCATCTCACAATTAAAAGATGCCGCAATAGCCAGTCAACGCTTAGGGCTTAAGGCGCACGCGACTTTTTCTGGCGCTTTACTCTGGCAAACGATTTATCCATGGCCACAACGACCTGCAGGGTTAGTCGAGCTTGGCTTTAAAGAGCTCGCTGCGCGTTGGCGACCTATTTTGGATGCATTTGATACTGCCGGTGTCGATGTCTGCTTTGAGCTACATCCTGGTGAGGATTTACATGACGGTGCAAGTTTTGAGCGTTTTCTAGTCGAAGTCGATTTTCACCCTCGGGCCAATATTTTGTACGATCCTAGCCATTTTGTGCTGCAACAACTCGACTATTTAGCGTTTATTGATCTCTACCATTCGCGCATTAAAGCCTTCCACGTTAAAGATGCTGAGTTCACTCCCAACGGTCGCTCTGGCGTATATGGCGGTTATCAATCATGGCAAGATCGCCCCGGCCGCTTTCGCTCACTTGGCGATGGCCAAATCGACTTTACCGCAATTTTTAGCAAGCTAACCCAGTACGGCTTCCAAGGCTGGGCCGTCCTCGAGTGGGAGTGCTGCTTAAAACACCCTGAAGACGGTGCCAGTGAAGGTGCTAAATATATCGACCAACATTTAATCAGACCCACCGATAAACACTTTGATGACTTTGCAGCAGTAGGCACCGACTTAACATTGAATAAACAACTTCTTGGGCTTTAGTCGTGCTCCCCAAATAAAAGGATGTAAACAATGATAGAGACCGATAAGCAATCTTCAATGCTCTTTAAAATCTGTTGCATTGCACTGACCGTTACCGCAATGACATTCGCCATAAGAGCTGGCATGTTAACCCAGCTTGGCCATGAGTTTGCGCTCAGTGACAGTCAGCTTGGCTGGGTCAATGCAATGGCATTTTTAGGTTTTCCCATCGCCACATTATTTGGCGGCTTGGTTTACAACGTCTTAGGCCCCAAAAAACTGTTGCTTTTGGCCTTTTTTTGCCACCTTTTAGGGCTAATACTCACTTTGTGTGCTGAAGGCTTTTACAGTTTATTAATCTCGACCTTTTTTATTGGTTTTGCTAACGGCGCTGTTGAAGCTGGCTGTAACCCGCTCATTGCAGCCGCTTATCCTCAAAGAAAAACCATCATGCTGAACCGTTTCCACGTCTGGTTTCCTGGGGGGATTGTCATTGGCGCACTAGCCTCACAGCTATTAACGCACTGGGGATTTGGCTGGCAAACGCAAATAGCAATCATGTTATTGCCTACTGTTATCTACGGTATGCTGACAATAAAACAAGCATTTCCAGCGATCCCAGCGCAGCAAGGCTCTACTCGTCATAATATGTTGGCGTTGGCGTCACCTTTGTTTATTTTTATGGCGCTGTGCATGACGCTCACTGCCACCACTGAGCTTGGCACCCAACAATGGATAGAAAGAATACTGGGCGCATCTGGAGCTTCTCCGATGCTGATCATGGCCTTGATCACTGGAATTATGGCGTTAGGTCGTTATTTTTCGGCCACTTTAGTCAATACACTCAATCCTGTGGGCTTACTACTGGGCTCAGCAATCGTTGCCAGCGTCGGAATTTTTAGCATGAGTTGGGCGACGGGAGGTTACGTCTATATAGCCGCTATTTTGTTCGCTCTTGGGGTCACCTATTTTTGGCCTACCATGCTAGGTTTTGTAGCAGAAAAAATGCCACAAACCGGTGCACTCGGTTTGGCCGTCATGGGAGGCGTTGGCATGTTTGGCGTTAGTATTTGGAACCCGATTATTGGCCGTTGGATTGATGATGCCAGAGAGCATGCAGCGCAGTTCAGTAGTAACCCAGCGTTAACGGCCGGTCAGTCGGTGCTCACCAGTTTATCAGTACTGCCCGTCATGCTTGTTATCGCCTTTAGTTTATTATTGTTTTACTTAAAAAAGAGTTCTCCCTCACACGCCGCCGCTAGTCATTCACCAAAAACAAACAGGGACGAAGATTATGCACAATAAAAATATCGACTCAAAAGAACAACAGCACCGACGTCGTTTTCTCAAAGGGTTAAGTGCGGTTATCGGCAGTTTTGCGGCGGGCCAATTTATTTTTGGTGAAGGCTTATCCGTTGCGCAAGCTTACGACATTGTTCCTGGAGGAATGACAGGTAAAGGCCAAGTTCTCAGTGCATTTCAGCTTAAACAGCTCGCGCAAGTATGCCGCCAAGTTTTGCCGCGCACTGAAACCCCCAGCGCAGCTGATGTCGACTGCCACGGCTTTATTGATAATCAACTTGCCCACTGTTACGAGCAACACGAGCAGCGACGCGTGGCCAACGTGCTCAATAGTCTTAATAGCGCTGCAAAAAACGATTTCCAACTCACTTTTATCGACGTGCAAAGCACTCAACAAGTGGCACTGCTAAACGCCATCGACACCGCACAACCTCCCTTTAATAAAGCGCAGACCAATGACTTTAAGTTTCTGAAAAGTTTAATTTGTTTTGGCTATTACACCTCGGAAGTGGGCGCGAGCCAAGAATTACGTTTTGACCCCATACCCAACGGTTATAAGGGCAGCATCACACTAAGCGATAATGACAGTAATTGGGGCTCTCAAGGCTTATTTTACTGAGCGCTCACGCGTAGATTCAACACCATGAGATTGATGAGATGAACAACAAAAAAGACGCACATTATATTAAAAATAGCGACACAGTCTTTGATGCTATCGTAATAGGATCGGGGATCTCAGGTGGTTGGGCCGCCAAAGAATTTACCGAACGCGGCTTGAAAACCTTAATGATAGAGCGTGGCCGAATTGTCGAGCACCAAAAAGATTATATTGGTGAAAGCACTCCCCCTTGGCAACAACCCTTGCGTACCCGTGTTGATAACTTGCTCACTCAAGAGCAGTATAAAATCCAGCAACAATGCTACGCCTTTAAAGATGCCACTAAACATTTTTTTGGTAATGATAAAGACCTGCCCTACACCACCGCCAAAGGCACTCAATTTAGCTGGATAAGAGCTAACCAGTTGGGTGGGAAATCACTCCTGTGGCACCGGCAATCGTATCGCTGGGGACCTTATGACTTTGTCGCTAATAAGCATGACGGGCACGGTACCGACTGGCCGATCCGCTATCCAGATCTGGCAGATTGGTATAGCCATGTTGAGCGCCATGCCGGCATTAGTGGCAGTCGAGAAAACCTGCCGAATCTGCCCGACAGCGACTTTCTACCGCCATTTGAACTCAATGATCCTGAAAAAGCACTTCAGAAAAAATTGAGCAAACTTTATCCCGACAGACCCATGATCATCGGCCGCGCCGCCCACCTCACCAAGCCGACTCAATTACACATAGCCCAAGGGCGAATGCAATGCAAAGCCCGCAATGAATGCCAAACAGGTTGCTCTTTTGGCGCTTATTTCTCAACACAAAGCTCCACTTTGCCTGCGGCCGCAGCGACAGGCAACTTACATATTGCCGCCAATAGTGTGGTTCACAGCCTTATTTACGATAAAAGCAGTAATCGCGTCAAAGGCGTCAGAATTATTGATAACGATGATCTTAGCCAACGCGAATATTTTGCCAAAGTCGTATTTGTTTGCGCATCAACGTTAGGCTCCACCCAAATCTTGCTCAATTCCACCTCGAAGCATTTTCCTAACGGTATTGGTAACAGCTCAGGCGTGCTCGGCCACTACTTGATGGATCATAACTACAACGCTGGTGGCAGCGGTGATTTAGCAGGGTTTGATGACGCCTTTTATTCAGGTCGCCGTCCTACCGGCGTTTATGTGCCCAACTTTTACTACAAGCCTGATAGCCAACGCGGTTTTCTGCGCGGTTACGCATTATCTGGCCGTGCTTACCGTGAAGACTGGAAAAGTATGCAGCACAGTGAAGGCATTGGTGTTGATTTTAAGAACAAACTTAAGCGCCCAGGCAAGTGGAAATTCGGCCTTTGGGCGCAAGGTGAAATGCTGCCTCGTTATGATAACCACGTCAGCCTTCACCCTCACTTAAAAGATAAATGGGGCATACCTCAGCTCAATATTCATTGTCAGTTCTCAGACAACGAGCAAGCCATGATGCGTGATGCTGCCAACCAAGTTGAGCATATGCTCAGTGCAGTAGGCTTAACTAATATCAACACTGAAGTGACCAACGAAGCGCCAGGGCTAGCAATCCATGAAGTTGGCACTGCACGAATGGGACGCGATCCGAAAACCTCATATTTAAATGGTTATAACCAAAGCCACGATGTACCGAATTTGTTTGTCACTGACGGATCCAGCTTCTGCTCATCAGCAGTACAAAACCCTAGTCTGACATTTATGGCGCTCACAGCAAGGGCCGTCGATTATGCGGCTCGCGAGTTAAAACACAAAAGAATTTAACGCCAAAAATGTAAATTAAACCCACCTTAATACAATAAGAAACATGGATTTTATAATGAATAGACTCTCAAGTATCAGCCTTATCACGCTCGCTCTTATCGGGGCAGCCTGCACGGATCCAGCGCCAAGCAGCACGGCAATGACAGCCACTCAATCGACCGACAGCACCTCACAAGCTCACGCTCAAACCTCAGCGAGCATACCTAAGATCAGCGTCCAGTTATACTCAGTGAAAGAAGATCTTAAAGCTGATTTCAAGCAAACTCTCACCCAAATTGCCGCAATGGGCTTTAGTGGTGTTGAATTTGCGGGTGACTTTGGCCCTTACGCTGATGATCCACAAGGACTCAAAACATACCTTGAAAGCCTCGGTTTACAAGCCAGCGGCGCACACGTACGCTTAAAGCACTTTAATGCAGACAACTTTGCCAGCTCCGTTGCATTTTACCAAACCTTAGGAGTCGACAGCGTCATTGTGCCATGGGATGAACGCGCCAATGATCCTGAGAAGATTAACGAGCTCGTAAGCGATCTTAATAAGCTAAACAAGCAATTAAAAGCTGAAGGGTTACGCTTTGGTTACCATAATCATGATGAGGAGTTTGAAACCTATCAACAGCACACCTTTTGGGATCAAATAGCGCGTAATACGACTGATGATTTTGTGATGCAAATGGACGTGGGTTGGGTTGCCTATGCCGAGAAAAACCCAGTGCTTTATATCAACCGTTACCCCAACCGTACACAAACGACTCACTTTAAAGCCAAGCTACCAAAAAGCTTTGTGGCAACTGAAGAATTTGCTGGAAAACGTGCCATTATCGGAGAAGACATGACTGATTGGCCCGCGGTGATCAACAGTAATATTGCTGTCGGCGGAACACAATGGTTTGTGGTCGAGCAAGAAGAATACCCAGATGGATTGACGCCACTTGAAGCTGTGGCCTTATCGAAAAAAGGCTTAGATCGCATTATCGAAAAACTCTAGAACATCACCTTTAGCGCCTCTAGCAAAACAGGGCACGACCAAGTGCCCTGATGTAAGCAACCCGCCCAGCAAAGCTTGGTCGTAAACCCACGACAAAAATCAAAAATATCACCTATATTCAAGGTTACCCTAACGGTAACGATGTCTATCTCATCAAGATCAATCGTGCCCAACAGCCATTAACCTTCGAGGTGCCAATGCATTTAATTATGAGAACCCAGTTTGATACGCTACGCCTTAACGATGAACATGAATACAGTACCAACGACAGAGGTGGTAAAAAAGTCGTTAAAATCTATAAAGATGGCGAGCTTATAGCCAAAAAAGTTAGCATTAAAAACTCAATAAAATACTTTGGTGTGACTGGAGTTGAATCGCTTCTCGAGCAAAGTTAAAGCGCTAGAATTAACCGCAGAAAAGGCCACTATCGCCGATAAAGACCCTCATCAGTATCAAGCCTAATGCTATTAGGCCTAAGCAAAGGGTAAATAGTGTTAATAAACAGCAACGACATCGTGATGGTGCCGTTGCTCATACCTTCAGTGGTAACGATGCCTCACAAAGTCACCAACACTTTTATCGCGAGTAAAATTAACACCACGCCTGATAACTTATCAATAAGCACTGCTTTCTTTCGCAGTGCGGGTAATAGCGCTGAATGCGATAAAATCAACGCAATAAAGGTATACCACAGGCCATCAACCACCAGGGGAGTTAATATAATCAACCCTTTAGCCGTTATACTATCTGCAACCAGTATAAACTGACTAAACAGGGCTAAGAAAAACAGCAGAATTTTCGGGTTAAAGAGTGATATAACCAAACCATCACGCGCAGCAATTAACGCACGGCTTGAGGGGCCAGCGGTCAATTTGTCAGATACGCCACCTTGCGATCTAAGCGCTTGAACGCCCATATACGCAAGATATAAAGCCCCTAAAATAGCGATACCATTAAATATAATGGGCGCTTGCTTTAATATTACTGCTAAACCTAGCAGCGTCACTAATGCATAAACACCTATCCCAATGGAATGCGCCCAAGCACAGACAATTCCCTTACTGCGACCTCCAGATAAAGTATGTCTGACGACCATCGCCAAACTGGGCCCTGGAGACATTGCCCCTAAACAACAAATGGCCAGTAAACTCAGCCAGTCACTCACGCTCATGTTTTACTCTTATTTGATTACCGCAATGGCTGAGAATAATAGAGAAAAAAGGCATTACTCGCCATTACAACAACCGATGGTTCTCTTCGCCATGACGATAACGCACGATTAATTGATTTGGTTTATCACTTTACCCTCTAAAAAGCAGGCTACATTTTGTGCGGCAATATTCAGTAGGTTTTGCCTCGCTTGTTTTGTCGCCCATGCGTTATGTGGTGAAATTGTGATGTTGGGTGCAAAAAGAAGCGGGTTATCAGCAGCTGGGGGCTCGCTTGACAGTACATCAACGCCAGCATGTGCAATCTCACCGACCTCAAGCGCATGTGCTAACGCTGTCTCATCAATTAAACCGCCCCGTGCAGTATTGATCAATATGGCTGTGTTTTTCATGTCGCTCAACACTTTTTGATTAATCAACTGCGTTGTTGAAGGTGTTAATGGGCAATGCAATGAAATAATATCTGCGTTAGTCAACAACGATTGCAAGGTTGTCCAGTGACACCCCGCAGGCAAATCATGCTTAGGCTCAGGAGTGTTAATTAAGACCTCTAAACCAAATGCCAGCGCAATATCAGCGACCTTACGGCCAATATCACCAAACCCGATTAACCCTAGCGTTTTGCCTTTTAATGATTGCAATGGCGATAACGTAAAACAAAAGTCTGCATTTGAAGACCATTGTCCTTGCATAACAGCCGCGGAATGCTGAGCCACTTGCTGGGTTATATGCAAAATATGTGCAAATACCATTTGCGCCACGGCGTCAGGGCCGTAACCTGGTACATTGGTCACGACGATATCGAGCGCATTCGCCGCGTCCACATCAACCACATTTGTCCCTGTCGCTAGCACTCCTATGTATTGCAACTTTGGTAGCTGCTGTAAGGTATGCGCATTTAACCGTGTTTTATTGGTTAATAGCACCTGTGCATCTTTAGCACGCTCGACAATATCATCGACCGCTGTGCGCTCAAATGCACTTAACTGGCCGGCAGCAGCAAGCGGTTGCCAGCTCAAATCACCGGGGTTTAAGGTATATCCATCTAGAATGACTATTTTCATCAAATACTCTCAAGCTGCCACAAATAGCGTCAAATAATACATCATTGTTCGGTAACGTTGGCGGCGACGCCAACGCTTAGCGCATGCCTCTATCACTTTTAATTCTGTTGTAAGCAGCTTGAATATCTTGCGCTTTGCTTTTGGCCAACGCCATCATTTCTGGCGGTAAACCTTTGGCGACGAGTTTATCGGGGTGATGTTCATTCATTAATTTTCGGTAAGCTCGCTTAATATCTTGATCTGACATCGATTCATTAGCGGCTAACATATCATAGGCATCGCTCACTGAAGTTTGATGGCCGCTCCCGCCTTGTTGATGGAAATTAAACTCTGCTTGCCACCTAGCTAAAAGTTGATCGAGCTGCTGCTGAGTAAAACCCAGTTCCTGTGCGATTGTTGATAAAACAGCGCGCTCTTGTGGATCTAATTTTGCGTCCGATAATGCCGTTTGGATCTGGATCTCCAGAAACATCTGTAATACGTCTCTACGCCCCATAGAGATCTGTCTAAATGTTTTTAAACAAGTGTGGATGTCAAAATCACTTTCTTTTCCTTCTCTAAAAGCGGCTTGTGCGTCCGCTCTCGCTTGACCAGTCAGTTTCATCTGATCCATCAATGTAGTGGCAATGCGAATATCAACATTTGTGACTTGGCCAGAGGCTTTCGCGACGTGGCCCATGACGGCAAAAGTAGTATTAAAAAATAACGCTTGGCGCTTAACGCTTCCACCTAAACCTGCTTGTATGCTTTGACGTCGATCGTACATGTGTCCAAGCCAAAGCCCAAAAATGGCGCCTGCGAACCGCCCAAACATAAAACCAATAATAAAACCAAAAACCTTGCCCCAAATTCGCATGAGTTATCCTTTTTGTTCGCGCGCTTCTAGCTTTTCTAAACGCTCTGGCGTGCCTACGTCACACCAGTAAGGCGAAAAGTGCGCTGCTGAGACTTGGCCTGCTTTCATTGCCTTTTTAAGGACAGGGGCAAGTGCAAAAGCTTGTTCACAAACACCCGCCAGTAACGCCGGGTGATAGATCCCCATACCCGAAAATGTTAATTTATTATCACCAGTCGCCAACGCTTTGCCGTGTGACAAGCTAAAATCTCCGCTCGGGTGTTGTACAGGATTATCGACCAACCATAGATGAGCCAAAACGCCATCACATAAAGGCTTCATTGACGGCAAAGCATCAATAAAAATATCGCCATTGATGACAAAAAAGGGCTTATCACCGAGCAAAGGTAACGCTTGCTTGATGCCTCCGCCGGTTTCTAATGCCTGTGATTCTTTACTGTATGTGATTGTTAAGCCCCAACGCGCACCATTACCCAGCGCTGTTATTAATTTTTCTCCGAGCCAAGCATGATTGATCACGACGTCTTTAAAGCCTGCCTCGGCAAGCTTTTCTAAGTGGTAAACAATTAGCGGTTTACCTGCAACCTCGACTAAAGGCTTCGGTAATGTGTCAGTTAACGGTCTTAATCTTTCGCCTCGCCCTGCGGCTAAAATCATTGCTTTCATTTTTTTGCCTTCACTGCGGGAATTATCACACGAGCTATCCATTGGTTAAACTTTTGCAGTTGTGGATAGCGAGAAGATATATCGCTAATATATTCAAGTGTTAATGGAATGTCTGCCATATAAGCAGGTTTATTATCACGGTAATTGAGTCGCGCAAAAATACCCGCAGCTTTAATGTGTCGCTGCACTCCCATTAAGTCAAACCAGCGCTGATACTGTGCAAAGGTCACCGTAGTCGGTAATAATTTAGCCGTTATCATCTGTTGATAGTGCATCTGCATCAATGCGTTAATGTGTTGCTCTGGCCAGCGAATATAACAGTCGCGCAGCAATGAAACGGCGTCATAGGTCACAGGACCAATAACGGCATCTTGAAAATCGATGACTTTCAACTCACCGGCTTGCAGCATAATGTTACGACTATGAAAATCTCGGTGCATACCCACCTTAGGTTGCTGGCTGGCATTTTCAATTAGTAATTGAAACGCTTCTTGTGTGTGTGCTTGCACCTCTGCTTGGGATAACCCCAAATGATGCACAGCTAACCATTCACAAAATATATTGAGCTCACGTAACACAAAGGCATTATCATAAACAGGTAACGCGCCGTGTTTAGTTGCGGTAACTTTAGCAATATCATTGAGTAATAGTAATGCTTTACTGTAATAGTCTTCGATGTTGTTTAGGGTCAACACCGATAATAATTGGCTATCACCTAAGTCAGTCAGCACCATAAAACCGTGCTCTGGATCTGCGCGGACAACTGCCGGAACCTGCAGATCTTGCGCTGCATAACTTTCAGCCAGAGCAATAAAGGGGGCAATCGGCACTAACTTTGGCGGTGAATCAACTACAATGTAAGAATCCGAACCGACCACTACACGAAAGTAACGTCTAAAACTGGCGTCACCTGAAATAAGTTTTGGGGTTGTGTTTACGTTAAAACACTGATTCAGCCATGCAGTTAACTGAATAAATCTAGGATCTGACAAGGGCACCTCATGGCTCTTACGAAGAAATTGCTTTATTATAACGACAAAATGGAAACAGCTATGCAATTGCCGTAAATTATTTAGCTGAGTTGCCCAAGTAAGGGTGCAACGTTTCTCTTCTTTAAATCGCTTTGACTAATGAAACCATAATTAATTGACCTAAGATGCAGATCCGTTACTTTCTGGCCTTGAGCCTGCTGCCACAAGCTGTTGTGGCAGATGATGTCAAAACCGCGACCGTTGAAACTTCGCAATGTATTGTAGTGCCTCCAGTAAAGGCTTATGTACCGCAGCGTGAAACTAAGCATGCCAGCGATCTTCAACATATTGCGATTACCTCTAACCACTCGCAAGCACAACTAGGCAAGCAAGCCCAGTTTGATGGCAATGTGAAGTTCACTCAGGGTAAACGGCATGTGTCTGCTGATAACGCCACGTTAGATCAAGAAACTGAAAAACTTTCTGCTAATGGTAATTTAGTATTTCAAGATCAGCTATTAACCGTGACAGCAGATTCATTAGTTGCACGAATGCGCGATAACAGCGCAACCTTAACAGGTGCAAAATATTGGTTACGAGGTCAGCAAATTCACGGTAATGCCGAACAATTAGAGATCACTGAGAATAATAATCTATTATTGTCTGGAACCAGCTTTACTACCTGCCCATCTGACACTCCCGCGTGGCAGCTAGAGGCTGACAGTATCAAAATTGACAGTACTGAGGAGTGGGGAGAAATTTGGGATGCAAAACTCAAAATAGCAGGTGTACCTGTTATGTATATTCCCTACATGACGATACCGGTCTCAGATAAACGAAAAACAGGCTTTCTGTTTCCGACATTTAGCACCAGTACAACCAATGGTGTCGAAATATCCACGCCCTATTATTGGAATATCGCCCCAGAATTTGATCTCACTTTTAACCCGACCTACATGTCAACTCGAGGCCTTTACACTAAAACCGAATTTAGGTATCTCTCTGGTGAGAAACAGCAAGGTCAGTTAAATTTCGAATTACTACCTGACGATAAAAAATTAACAAATAGCCCTAACCGTTACTTGTATCATTGGGAGCATTCTGGCTCTATCAATAAAAACTGGCGAGTCTTGGCCAACTACACTGATGTCTCTGATAACAATTATTTCAGCGATCTTAACTCTGATGTGCTGCGTGCAACAGAAAGTCAGCTCTCACGCGTGGGCGAAATCAGTTACTTTGAAGATAATTGGGACATCTCAGCGTTTGTACAAGATATCAAAGTACTTGGAGAAGACGAGAAGCCTTATCAAGTCATGCCACAGTTTAACTTTAATTATCACAATCCAGAGCATTGGAATGGTTTTGAATTAGGGTTCATGAGTGAAGCCACTCATTTTGAGCACCAAGATAAAGATTATGTTACTGCCACGCGCTTACACATGGAGCCAAGCATATCTTACCCAATCTATGGTCCTGCTGGATCATTAACCAGTGAAGTAAAGCTATTACAAACTAACTATTGGCAAGACAATATTTCAAGCCAATCGACATCCCAGCTCGATAGCACTGTCAATCGTACGCTGCCACAACTGCGGATCCATGGTCAAATCAACTTTGAACGCTTAACTAACTACTTTAATTCCAATTACCGCCAAACGTTAGAGCCACAGTTTCAGTATTTATATGTTGGTTATGAAGATCAATCAAATATTGGTATTTACGATACCGCTCAGTTACAAGAAGATTACAACGGCTTGTTTCGAGATCGTCGCTTTTCAGGTTTAGATCGCATTGCCGACGCTAACCAACTGACTCTAGGCTTAACAACCAAGCTATTTAATGAAGGCAATAGAGAAATTTTTAAGTTTAGCTTAGGCCAAATTATTTACTTCACAAATAGCCGTGTTGGACAGCAAAATGTTAAAGGCAGTAATGACACTTATTTGACTAACACCTCAAGCTCAGCACTCGCTGCAGAGCTGACCGCTCAACTTTATTCGGATTGGTTTATTAGCGGCGCAATTCAATACGATACAAAAGAGCATGAAAATAAGATGAGTGAAGTCACTCTCGATTACCGCTCAGGTACTAACAAATTACTCCAAGCCAGCTACCGTTATGTTCCCGACCTGCTCAACACCAACAACAACACCTCTGTTGATATACAACAAGCCGGCTTGAGAGGAGCATGGCCAATTAATGATAGCCTCTATCTCGTGGGTAATTGGTATTATGATCTTAACGAAAAGCGCAGCGTTGAAACCTACACAGGTTTTCAATACGAAGCATGTTGCTGGGCGGTGCGGTTAAGTTATCATTACCGAATTAAGACCAATTATATTGACGAAAACAACCCAGTCAATGATACTCGTGAGCAGTTTGAAAGTGGCGTATACCTAAACTTTGTCATCAAAGGATTAGGGGGTTCGGGTCCTTTAGGGGTCTCGGATATGCTTGATGATGGTATATTTAGCTATCGCAAGCCTATTTACTTGAAAAATTAAACGGATAAAATTAGCTAACATGCTGAACCTAGCTGAAGACAAGTAGTCAAAGCAGGACAAAAGAATCATTAAACGGTGATTAACTACCGTAAATGACACTCATCAATGCCAAGGATTTTTGTGGATGAAACGCTGTAAACGATTGATTTTTATTTTACTTACACTAACAATAAGCCAAATTACTCATGCCGCTGTTGAACCATTAGACCGTGTCACTGTACAAATAAATGAAGGCATCATTTTAGAAAGTGAAATTACAGACATGGTTAAAACCATCAAAGCCAATGCCGCCAAAGCAGAACAGCAGCTACCTTCTGATGACGCGTTACGCACTCAAGTCATCGATCGCCTCATTTTAACCAGGCTTCAAATGCAAATGGCTGATCGCATTGGTTTGCATATTGGTGATCTTCAGTTAGATCAAACAATTGAAAACATTGCTAAAGAGCAAAATATTTCCGTTGAGCGCATGAAAGCGAAAATTGAACAAGATGGCACTTCTTTTGCTCAATATCGTGAACAACTACGTGAAGAAATCACTCTAGGCGAGATCCAGCGCATTCAGGTTCAGCGCCGTATTCAGGTATCACCACAAGAAATTAACACCTTAGTTAACCTCATTAATGAACAAGGCTTGAAAGACGTTGAGTTTCAAATTGGTCACATTCTTATTGATGTTGGTGACGACCCTACAAGCGCAGAGTTAGCGGCAGCGAATAAAAGATCTGCGGCGGTATTAAAACGCCTAAATGACGGTGATGATTTTAGAAGTATTGCTATTGCAGCGTCGTCGGGCCCTAAAGCGCTAGAGGGCGGGATCTGGGATTACATGAACATTAATGAAATGCCAACCTTATTCGCAGAAGTCGTTAACGAAGCCAAAATTGGCGACGTTATCGGTCCAATCAAAAGTGGTGCAGGACTACATATTTTAAAGATCATTGATGCTCGTGGTTTACAAACTCAAGAGATCCAAGAAATAAAATCACGCCATATATTACTTAAGCCTTCGCCTATTTTATCAGAAGATCGCGCTAAAAAAATGCTACAAAAATTCGTAGTACAGTTGCGTAGTGGAGAGGTTAAGTTTGAAGATCTTGCTCGTCAATATTCTGAAGATCCAGGTTCTGCCATAAAAGGTGGCGAGTTAGGCTGGGCTGAAACTAAAGTTTGGGATCCTGTTTTTGCACGAGAGTTAAACTCACTTAAAAAAGACGAGATCAGCGAACCATTCCGCTCCGCTCATGGCTGGCATATTGTGCAACTTGAAGGCAGACGCACCACTGACGCGACAGATAAATTTAACACTAACCGAGCGCATCAGTTGATTTACCGCCGTAAATTTAATGAAGAATTACAAAACTGGTTAGATGAAATGCGTGCAGAAGCATTTATCGATATAGTGACACCAGAACCCAATCGAGGTTAACCATATTGTCGACGAAACGCATCGCTATCACGCCGGGTGAACCGGCGGGGATAGGCCCAGATTTAGTCATTCAACTAGCTCAGCAGGCTTGGCCTGCTGAGCTAGTTGTTTGTGCTGATCCTAAATTATTACAAAGCCGCGCTAAAAAGCTTGGCCTTAACATTCAACTCAGACCTTACCAGCCGAGCCTGCCGCCAAAAGTGCAAGAAGCTGGCACACTCACGATAGCCCCTTTTACACTCGATACTGATGTAGAGTGCGGCACACTTAATGAGCTCAACAGTCACTACGTTGTTGAGACGCTGCGTTATGCTGGCGCCAAAAATATGGACGGTGAGTTTGACGCCGTCGTCACAGGCCCGGTACATAAAGGTATAATTAACCAAGCTGGGATCCCATTTAGCGGCCATACTGAGTTTTTTGCCAATCAAGCTGGCTGCCAAGATGTTGTGATGATGCTTGCGGCGCCAGGTCTGCAAGTGGCATTAGTCACCACTCACATTCCATTAGCTTACGTTGCTAAAGCCATCACACGTGATCGCTTGCATCAAATCGTTAAGATTTTACATAAAGATTTAGTCGACAAATTCGCCATTGCAAACCCTCGTATTTATGTGTGCGGTCTTAATCCTCATGCAGGTGAAGATGGGCATTTAGGCACTGAAGAAATAGACACTATAATCCCAGCGCTTGAAGAGTTAAGAGCGTTGAATATGGATATTGTCGGCCCATTACCGGCGGATACTTTATTCCAAGAAAAATACCTAGAAGACGCCGATGTCGTACTTGCAATGTACCACGACCAAGGCCTTCCAGTATTAAAAGCTAGAGGTTTTGGCAGTTCAGTCAATATCACTCTAGGATTACCCTACATAAGAACATCGGTCGACCACGGTACGGCCCTAGAGCTTGCAGGCAGCGGCGCCGCTGACATCGGTAGTTTTGTCTGTGCCTTAAACCGAGCCATTGATTTGGCCGCAAAGAATTAGTGAAAAAGTTATCCCATGAGCAATAAAGTACATTTAGGTCATACAGCACGAAAGCGCTTCGGCCAGAACTTCTTAACCGATGAAAATGTGATTAACCGAATTGTTGGCGCAATATCCCCCGATAATGATCACGTCATGGTTGAAATTGGCCCAGGTCTTGCTGCGCTTACAGAGCCTGTCGCCAGCGGCATCGATAAATTAACCGTGGTCGAGTTAGATAAAGACTTAGTTGAGCGCTTAAAGACGCACCCAACCTTGAAAGACAAGCTTGAAATCCACCAAGGTGACGCCTTAAATTTCGATTTCAAACAACTGGTACGTGAAGACATGCAGATGAAGGTGTTTGGTAATTTACCATATAACATTTCCACTCCATTGATGTTCCATCTATTTGAATTTACGGCATACATTGAAAATATGCATTTTATGCTGCAAAAAGAAGTCGTGCTGAGGTTATCTGCAAGCCCTGGAACCAAAGCATACGGTCGTCTTACTGTTATGGCTCAGTATCACTGCCAAGTGATGCCAGTGCTAGAAGTTCCACCAGGTTGCTTTACTCCTCCTCCTAAAGTGGACTCTGCAGTTGTTCGTTTGGTGCCTTATAAAGAAAAGCCGTTCCCTTGCCAAGATGTGGACGTGCTAAGGCATTTAACAACCACCGCTTTTAATATGCGCCGCAAAACATTAAGAAATAACCTAAAGCACATGCTAAATGATGAGGACTTTGCTCAGCTTGATATTGATTCAACTTTACGCCCTGAGCAGATCAGTGTGCAGCAGTATGTAGCAATGGCGAATTTGTTCATCAATAAGCAAGCTTAACCTTATCGACTGAGTTAACTAAAAGGCCATATATTGGCCTTTTTTTATTTAGCACTGCCAGTCAGTATTATTAAGTGCAACCATCCACAGCGCGATAGCTTGACGTTATTATTGCAACAATTGATAAACCGCGCTGACCTCTACCGTTTTTCCTTTATGCTCCAAAGATCTTCAGCTTTCTCGCTTTTTGCAGCTATCAGTCGTGTGCCATCAGTCGTGTATTGCGATATAGTCTGTGTGATTGATTTTACAAAGGGAATCAGCATTCGCTACAATCGAGAACTCACCTGCGCGGGACAAATGCCTCATTTTAGCTTATTGCATTTAACCTGCGACTAAACCACCTTGCTATTGAGCCTAAATATACAGGCTTGATGAGATAACGCCCGAGGTTACACATGGCTCAACGTACACCCGATATCAAAGTTGAAGTAAAAACTGACTACATTGAAGCGCAATCAACCCCAGCTGAAGACAAATATGTGTTCAGTTATACCATTACAATTATTAACCTCGGCGAGCAAGATGCCACACTGAAAAGCCGCTACTGGTTGATTACCGATGGAAATGGTGAAAATAGTGAAGTCCAAGGAGCTGGAGTGGTTGGAGAAACACCCAGAATTAAACCCAACACTGCCTTTCAATATACCAGTGGCACGGTGCTAGCAACACCATTTGGCGTGATGAAAGGAAACTACACAATGCAATGTAACAATGGTGATAAATTTATTGTTCAAATCCCTGAGTTTTGCCTATCAACTCCAGGATTACTGCATTAAAGGGCGGGTCAAAGTATGGCAAATTACTTTGTAGGCGACATTCAAGGTTGCTTTGACGAGCTACAACTAGTGCTTGGTAAAGTTGATTTTAACCCCTCAACAGATTGCCTCTGGTGTGTTGGCGATCTTATCGCTCGTGGAAATAAATCACTACAAACATTGCAATACATTAAGCGTTTATCAGGTTCGGCTAAAGTAGCGCTCGGTAATCATGATTTACACTTGCTGGCTGTACACGGCAAATTAAAGCGCGCCAATCCAAATGACAATCTATCGACGCTGCTTGCCTCGCCAATGCTGGATCAATTAGTCGATTGGTTACGTTTGCAGCCACTGTACCACGCTTATCCAGAGCAACGTATTTTGATGACCCATGCAGGGGTTCCGCCAAGCTGGGATCTCTCAACCTTAAAAGAGCAAGCTGATAATGTGTCACAGGCATTACAACAACCCGACTATTTGACTGCATTAATCGCAAAAATGTACGGCAATAGCAATGACAGCTGGCATGATAATTTATCAGTAACCGAAAAGAACATTTACACCATCAATGCACTCACCCGCATGAGATACCTTTACCCCGATGGCCGACTTGATTTTGATTGTAAACAGCCTATAGCGCAATGCGAACAGCCATTACTATCACCTTGGTTTGAACATGATTCTTTACTACACCCAACACACACGCTCGTCTTTGGTCATTGGGCCGCAATTATGGGGCAAACCCATTCAGCCTCACTTAAAGCGTTAGACACAGGTTGCTGTTGGGGGGAACACCTCACCTTATGGCATTTAGAGTCAGATCAAAAAATAACCCAAGCTAAGTTAAACCAAGCATAAACTATTTAATCTTGCGGCCGATATAACAAAATACATATTGTGATAGCTTTGGTGCTCAAAAGAGTAAATGGAACTTTTATGAAATTGAATGTTGTCTCAAGAGTGATTGGCGGCTTTACACTGATCACAGTATTACTCATTATTTTAGGGCTGGCATCTTGGTTAGCTAACAATAAACTGCAAACCAGCACCCGTTTATTGCAACAACTGAGCTTACCCGCGTTAGCGCTAAGCAATAAGCTATCGCAAATACTCTTAACGCAAGAGAATCACATAGTGGTTGCTTATCACAGTGCTAACACACCCAATGAAATAACCGCAGAAAAGACACGTTTTTCAAAAGGTAGTAACACGTTTACACAAGACTTAGCCAAACTCACAACCGTTGTCCGCCATCGGCAAGAGCTTCACCATGCTATCAGTCAATTAGAAAGCCGTTATCGTACTTTTCACAGTCAAAGTACAGACATGATAAGTACACATGAAACGGCTTTACATACACAAGTCAGCATCAAGCAGCAGTACGCCAATATAGAAGCTGTCACTCACAAAACGGCCTCATTACTGTTTGATGTGATTGATCTTGAAATCAGCGAAGCTGTCACAAAGCAAAATATCGCAGCAACAGCAAGTGCGTTAGACGATAGCTTTATCGGGATAATGAGCACCAGTTTAGATCTCATTAACGCAGCAGATAAACCCACATTCGATACGCTTTCAAAAGAGCTAAGTTACATCGTCAGCGACACGCAAAGCAAACTAGAATTTGCGGCTAGACACTGGGAAGGTATTGTTGCCAATTCGCTAATTGAAGACATCAATGAGCAAGCCAATAACCTGTTCACTTTAGTCAAAGGTGAACGCTCGCTGATCAACCTTAAAGGCACTGAAATTGACTTAAAACGCCAAACAGCCAGGCAACTTACCAACGTTGAAAAGGCAGCAGATAACCTCAATCAGCATATGGCTGAACTCACAACAAAAATTGAGTCTATTTCAGAGCAAGTGAGTGCCGATGCCATCAAAGACATTGATAACACCAGTTTACAAACTCTCTTTCTGGTCCTATTCGCCATCGCTGTGGCTATTGGCGTAAGCATCGCTGTTGTGCGCCCGTTAACCCGCTCGTTAGATAAAATAAACCATGCGCTTAATGTCTTAGCCTCAGGTGATTTGACTCACCGACTCGATGACAGTGGTCATGATGAGTTTGCTCAGCTTGCTGGTAATTGCAATAAGCTTGTCAATAGTTTATGTGGCTTGATCCAAGGGATCCTTCATCGCTCTGATCAATTGGCTACGGCGGCAGAAGAAACCTCCACCATAACGGCTCAAACAACCGTTAGCATTCAAGAGCAAAAGAACCAAGTCGAACAAATCGCCACTGCAACAACTGAGCTTAATGCAAGCGCTGAGCAAGTAAGCCGCAGTGCAGAGCAGGCACTGCAACAAGTCAAAGCCGCCGATAATCAAAGCCAACATATGCGCCAAATTGCAGATGAAAATAAACGCACAATCTTAACACTTGCTGATGAAGTCTCTAAAGCCGGCACGGTGATCAACAAAGTTCATGCTGATAGCGCCGCTATTGGAACCATTCTCGATGTTATTCGATCTATCGCAGAGCAAACTAACCTGTTGGCACTTAATGCCGCCATTGAAGCTGCGCGCGCAGGTGAGCAAGGACGAGGCTTTGCCGTTGTCGCCGATGAGGTGCGTAACCTCGCCTCTAGAACTCAACACTCGACACAAGAAATCCAGCAAATGATTGAAGTCTTACAGCAAGGAACTCAAGAAGCCGTAACGGTCATGGCGCTTGGACGTACCCAAGCAAGTTCATGCGTTGCTAAAACGGAGCAAGCCAATCAAGCGCTCGAAAGTATTAGCAAAGCCGTGCATCAAGCCCATGATGCTGGCACCCATATTACCCAAGCGGCTCAGGAGCAAAATTTGGTTAGCCAACAAGTTTCTGAAAAATTAGAACATATTGCGGCGATTTCCGAAGAAACGGCAGCAGGCGCAGATCAAACAGCGCAATCGAGCTTGCAAGTCGCACAACTGGCCGAAGAGCTTCAAGCTTCTGTTAAGGCGTTTAAAATTGAAGAAAAAGGCGCTAAATTAATAAACAACATCCATCTTTAACTGTTATTAGCTGAACATTTAAAGGCCGAATAAAAACATTAAAAAGCAATCACTTAAATTTGATAAGCAGCCCATTAATGATACGGCTGAGGCGCTAATCACTTTTAAGCTTAGGCATCAATATTACATCACCACAGGCTATGCGAACACTCATTTGACGCCAATGCTCGCTTAAGTGCGTGTGCTCGTCGTCACGCTCAGGGAGAAGCTGAGTAAGGCTATCAATAAGGTCAGCTTGTTGCTGACAAAGTAAAGCCCACTTTTTTGCATTAGACATGCTCATATCGTCTTCCTTAACTAAAATAAAGGCTACACTCTCAATTTAGCCACGACTCAATATATCTTATTGATTAAAAATTACAAATTTTATTAAAATGTGCACTAGTTACTTCAAAAAAGAAGTGTGTCAGCGTATCTTAATCACAAGCAGATAACATGTAACCGATGCGGTTCATAGGCTCTTGGCAAGCGATGCCATGTATTGTGAACATCAATGCAAGGCTACCACCCGTTAAAACTCAATAATATAAAGGGATAAATATGACACCAACAGTACTCAAAATAGCGTTTATTGCGATGGGTATTTTCATCGCCTACAAATTGATTTTTAATGCTAAACGAGGGTTAACCGTATTTGAGATGCATTTCAAGCAAGGTAAGCTCAAAACACATAAAGGTAAAATTCCAGAAAAGTTTGAACGAGAGTGTCGCGCTATTGCTAAAACAAACAAACTGACTTGCACGGTGAGAGCTGAAAAAAATAATGGTGTGCGCTTACACGTATCAGCCAATGTGAGTGATGCGCTAACCCAAAGAATTAGAAACGTGTTTCCGTTTGAATATTACGACCGTAAACAAGTCGATCACAGTCGTAAAAGCTCATAATAAAACAAAATGAGCAACCTAACTTAGCCATACTCTTTTCATGGTCAATGCGAACCTATCCATAATGCAGTGTGGCTTGTCACGCTTAAGTAGTTTTAATTTAGCTTGTGACTATCGCTTGTGACTATCGCTTGTTGATCACCAGCGTGACCTCAGCCACAGTAATACCGAACTTAATAATATCACTGCGATTAATAATGGTATTTTCATCCACTAGAAACATCCAATCATCAAAGCGCACTTGGTATTGACTGTCATCGACTGGCAGTATCATCTCGTATTCCCACTGTAATGCCATCCCCACTGCCCGACCAGTAGCTTGACCGAGTATGTCATTTGCCGTGCCAGTATAGTGGCCATCGCCCAGGCTAGTGATAGTCCAAATACGGGTTTGTTTTTCACCGTCATCATAAATAAACCATTCTTTTATTTCGCCAACATCTCCATCCCACTTTGCGTGCATTTCAACAGTAAAGCGGCGCACGACATTGCCACTATAGTCTTGCACTATGCCATGAGCGCTTAACGGTCCGTTAAAAAACTGCTTTAAATCGAGCTTGGGCGTAGTGTCTTGGTAGTCTTCAATGTCGCGACTGCTGCATGCGCTCAGTAGTAGCATCGTGAAGCAAACAACCCACAGCTTAACCCACAGAGCTTTCGAGCGAGAACGCAACCTAGGCAGATAAGTAAGGTAATTAGAATTTAACAGTCGCATGGGAGCTCTCCTAATAGTTGTTGACGTAACTCAGGCTGGCTCGTTTGAGCCGATAACCAAATCGCAAGAAAATCATCACTAAAGCCTTCAGGCATTAACAATGGAAGCGGCTTACCATTAAAATAAAACTGGCTACTGCGCGGCGTTAACACATGCAGGCTTAGAGTATCGCCTTCGGTAACGTCAGGCCATAATTGGCTAAGTAAGGCTTGCCAGCGTTGTTGGCGTTGTTTATTAAGCTTTAAGTGTTGCCACTGATCCATTGTAGCCTCTAGCAAGCGCTCACTAGGGATATCTTGGTAATATTCAATCTCCAGTGTCACTGGCGTTTGCGCTTGTTGATAGGTTCCATTAAGCGTCAGTAAGCGGGCGCGATAAAGAGTCAACCACCACCAATCCATTTCACCTCGACCAACTTCTTTCAAAGAAGCATTATCAATCACGTGTTCCCCTGCGGCGCTATCTTGCCCCTTAACAGACAAGAGCGGTGATGATGTCTCTATATTTTGCGCCATTGTGTGGCCGCTAATGACGCTTACCATTAATACTGCGATACCATAACGACCTAAAAAACCCATAGTTATTTCCTTTATCCGTCAGGTTAACGCTGTTTGCTTATCTTGATGAACATTGGGAACATTACGAACCAGATCCCAAACAAGATCATTACGCTGGTTAAATACGTTTGCGGCAACACAACCGCACCAAAGCGCGCGCCTGCGAGATAACTGATACAACCAAATACCCCTCCGAGAAGCGCATTAATATAACAAGGCAGCTTTTGGGTAAAAGCTAAGCTGTAGCGTAAACTGATGGCGAAGTGACACCAAAGTAGCCCGAGCCAATATGGCGTTTGTTGAAATTCAAATAGCTGCGTGTAAGTAAGCAGCGCATCGATGATTACCCCGCAAGCAACCACTTTAACCATGCTCAACAGATCGGAGCGGCTCTGATCAGATATAGCAAAGTGCAGCAGCAACAACCCAGAACTGATGAGTAATACACTGTTCTGATACAAAATAGAAAGCCACCACACAGCTTGAAAGATCAGTAAATTGGCTAAATTTAACTGCGTAGTGGTAAGTTTACCCTTTGAAGCTAAGCGCATTTTAACGCGTTAACTCTGTGCGATATTGTGGCCTAACAGCCACCAAATGCACCGTACTGGTCGTGCGCTCAAGGAAGCCTCCTTCGCAGTAACTGAGATAGAACTTCCACATTCTGATAAAGTCATCGCCATAGCCAAGCGCCTTGATTTTTGGCAGTGCTGCGTCAAAGTTATTCTGCCAATCTTTAAGGGTCTTGGCGTAATCAAGCCCCATGTCATCAACAGACCAAGTGACAAAATCAGTATGTTTAGTTAGCTCGTTCGTCATGCGGGTCACTGACGGTAGGCAACCGCCAGGAAAGATATAACGCTGAATAAAATCAACACTTTTTCGATAACTGTTGTAACGTTGATCGGCAATGGTAATGGCTTGGATGAGTAGTCGACCATTCGGCTTTAAGAGTGATTCAAGTTTTTTAAAAAACTCCGGCAAAAACTCATGCCCCACCGCTTCAATCATCTCGATGGACACGACTCTATCGTATTCCCCTGTCAGGACTCGGTAATCATCTTTAAGCAGGCAAACGTTATCAGTCAGCCCTTCTTGCTCGACTCGGGTATTAGCGTATTCAAACTGCGCATCTGAAATCGTAGTGGTGGTCACTTTAACGCCATAGTGTTTTGCCGCGTAAATAGCTAACGCGCCCCAGCCTGTACCGACCTCAAGCAAAGTTTGCCCCGCTTTTAAATCCAAGCGCTGACAGATAGTCTCAAGTTTGTGTCGCTGCGCTTCATCAAGCGAGGCGTCGGCATGAGGATATAGCGCGCTTGAATAGAGCATTTCTTTATCTAAAAATGCTTGGTACATATCATTGCCCAAGTCGTAATGCGCTAAAATGTTCTTTTTTGAGCCCGCTTGAGTATTACGATTAAACAGGTGGCCAACTCGGCTAAATGGCGTGGTTAACCAAGATAGCTTTTGCTCAAGCTTATCGAGTAACGGTAAGTTGCGCGCAAAAATTTGCACCACTTTGGTTAAATCTGGGCTAGCCCAATGGTGCTGAATAAAGGCCTCTCCAGCGCCAATTGAGCCTGACAGTAAGATCTGCCGGTAAAATCGTGGATGCGTCACCACCAAAGTCGCATGCAGATCAGATTCTTTATTACCAAACTCATAACTGTTGTCGCCATCAATTAAACTTAAATGCCCATCTGCTAGCGCAGGCAACACGCTTAGTAAGAGTTTTTTGGCTAGGTTATCTGCTAATCCCGCGCTTGCCAGACTTTTTTTAGTTGCTATATTTTCCATTATTATCTCTCCGCTGACTTACCCGGATGCCCAATAAAAGGCACTCGTTTGATAAAAAGTTTCAATGCTTGCCAATAGATCCCCAACACAATTTTTAGTGTCATCAATGGGAACTGCAACAACATTTTTCGTAAATTCTGATGCGACATTTCTCGCCGAAATAAACACAAGTTGGCATCAAAAAGCTTTTGGCTAGCACGGTTTTCAATACCCACTTTTACTGACGATTTAGGCGGCTGAATACGCCAAATGTATTTCATGTCTAAGTCCATAAACGGCGACACATGAAAGGTTTTATCACTTGGCTGAGGGTTAACTAAGTCAACCAAGTAATAGTGGCGTTGGTTCCAAGGAGTGTTACTGACTTCCGCCAACATATATTTAGGCTCATCACCTTGGTAACAAAAAAAGCAGTTTATCGGGCTAAAATAAATCCCAAAGTGTCGCACCTGACCGACAAATAACACGCGATCACAGGCTATTTCAGCGCCTAAAAATTGAATTTTATCGAGCACTTTGTTCTTTAAAGTGGCCACGTTAGTTGAAGGTGTTTTATCGTGTTCAGCCCGATTCAAATAATCATTGGGATTAAACCTTAAAGGTGCAAACTTGCTCGCAGAAAAAAGCCAGCTCATTGACTCAATCAACGGCACTTCATCGAGATCAAGCACTAACATTGCCATTTTATATTTAAAAGCATGCTGGCGAGGGCGATAACGACAATGCTTAACATCACCGCTATAAACACCGCTCATTAACGGGGTGTTCATAGTGTTAACCCAAAGGCATCACACACGTCAAACGCACTATGCACCCCATCTTCATGGAAACCGTTGTACCAGTAAGCTCCTGCAAAATGAGTGTTATTTACGCCAGAAATTAGTGACCGCTGCGACTGAGCTTGCATTGTTTTCTCATTAAAAACAGGATGTGAATAATTAAACACCCGTAGTACTTTGCTTGGATCAATCAGTTCAGACTGGTTTAGCGTAACGCAGAAAGTTGGCGCATCACTGGGCAAACGCTGTAAGATGTTCATGTTGTAAGTAACAGACGCTTGTTTGCGCGTATCGCCATCTAAGCGATAATTCCAACTGGCCCATGCAGCCTTACGCTTCGGTAATAAAGACTCATCGCAGTGCAAAACCACTTCATTATTTTGGTAAGCCAGTTGGCTTAATACCTGAGTTTCATTTTCAGTTGCATCACTTAGCATGGCAAGCGCTTGGTCGCTATGACAAGCAAGCACCACCTCATCAAATGTTAACCATTGATCATTAACTTTAAGCTTGACGCCAGCGTCACTGCGCACAATTGCGCTCACCGGACTATTAAGTTCAATTGCAGATTTAAACGGTGCAATAAGCTCCGGTATGTAACTGCGTGAGCCGCCTTCTAATACATACCACTGCGGCCGGTCGGTAATGTTTAACAAGCCATGATTTTGGAAAAACTGAATGAAAAAGCGCAATGAAAATGCCTTCATATCATCAATGCTTGATGACCAAATCGCCGCGCCCATAGGCAGAATATAGTGCAGACTAAAAAACTCACTAAAGCGCTCTTTTTCTAATAGTTCACCGAGCGTCTGGTAGTCGTATTTATCGGCGAGAAACGCCTGTTTACATAATTTATTAAAACGTAAAATCTCTTTAATAAACAGCCAGAAACGTGGGCGAAAAAGATTGCGTTTCTGCGCAAATAAGCTTGTTAACGTATTCCCATTATATTCAAGTTGACTCAGTGCGTTGTGCACGCTAAAGCTCATTTCTGTTGGCAAGGCTTTTACGTTTAAGCGGGCTAGAAGCTGCTCAAATCTTGGGTAAGTTCGATCATTAAATACAATAAAACCACTGTCAATGGCGTACTGTTTACCGTCTTTTTCAACATCAATCGTCGCTGTGTGGCCGCCAATATAGTCATTAGCTTCAAACACCGTGACATCATGCTTTTTCGATAATATATGTCCACAGGTCAGGCCTGAAATTCCTGAGCCAACAATGGCAATTTTTTTACGATGACTGCTGTTAGGCGATTCCATTAACGCACCTTTTTATTGTTAGTTGAGGCATTTTCGTGGTCACTTTTGTTGTGCTCATTTGCATCACCTAAAGGGTGATGAGTGCCATGCGCCTCAGAGGTTTTATGCTTAGGCTGCGCCATTTTCTGCCAAATGCCGCGGGGCAGTAACGCAATAAATTTTAAAATAAGCGTGAAACGCCGAGGAAAATGTATCTCTTGATGGCCCTTGTCTAAACCTCTTCGAATGGCAGCGGATGCTTCTTCTGGTGTTTGCTGCATCGGCATGGAAAAATCATTTTTATCGGTTAATGGCGTTTTCACAAAACCTGGACAAATGACGCTAACGCCAATCCCGTGTGACCTTAAATCAAGCGCGAGGCTACTGGCTAAATACTGCACCGCCGCTTTTGATGCGCCATAAGCTTCTGCTCTTGGAAACGGCAGGTAAACCGCACTGGAGCCCATTAAAGCCAACTGGCTACCACGAGACATTAACGGTAAAAAAGCGCTAATGCAGTGCCCCATCGAGATGACATTTGTGCGGATCACACGCTCAAACAGTGCCGAATCAAAGTGCAAAGCATCGTCGATATACTCACACGTTCCCGCATTCAGGATCACTAAATCAAGCTTTGTGACGCCTCTGTTTGGCAGACGTTCAACCTGCGTCTTTATCGCATCCACATCGTTAATATCAAACAGCAGCTTCTCTGCGCCCACGAGCTTGTCAAGCCCTTGTTTATTACGGCCACATGCCAGTACTTTCCAGCCTTGCAGTAAATAGTCACTGGCAAGCTGCAACCCAATACCGGAACTTGCTCCGGTGATCAGGACTGTTTTTTGTTGCTGTGAGGCCGGGCCTGAAAACGTCATTTGGCAACCTTAGATTTAATAAAACCAATCAAGCCACCCACTATTGGCAGCTGCTCATAAAGCATTGCGCCTAAATCAAAATAGTCTTGGTGTTGGATAATTTTGCTGTTAAATGTGAGTAAACTCACGCCTTCTACACTAATACCATTACCCGCGTTTAGTTTGGGGTGAACAAGGTTCATGGTCCATGTCAACGCGGCGGTATTTTCATCACGGATGACTTGATGAATAACAAAGTCTATCGACTCCACATTTTGATACAGTGTTTTAAAATAACCGGTTAATGTATTGAGGCCGGCTATTTTATGTAACGGATCGCTAAAGCGGATGTCATCTGAGTAGATCTCATTGAGCAGCTCAAGGCTATTTTTGTTTAGTTGTTGGTACACAGAAATAAAGCGGGCGATAATCTCTTGCGGTAAGGCATCATGACCTTGTCGCGATGCATCTGTTCGAGCTTGGGCAGAGTCATTGCGCTTACTAGGCGCTGCCTCTAACGTGTCATGATTGAGTGAGTCTGCACTTGCTGTCATCCGAAAATCTCCTTATCTAGATCTACCCTCGCCACTTGCCCAGCTCCACGCTTCATTGCCGCGAGCTCTTTTAATGCTCTTGTGCGAGCAAATTTATGTTCGACAATAGGATAAACATAGCTTCTATCTGAAAAAAGTTCTGCCTGATTAGGTATTTTAAGTTTATGAATTAACTTTAAATCTACGCTTTCAAGCTCAGGTAAGTATTTACGGATAAACTCACCTGTTGGATCAAACTTTTCGCACTGAGAGATAGGATTAAACACTCTAAAATAAGGCTGGGCATCACAACCTGTGCCGGCAGACCACTGCCAGCCACCATTATTGGCAGCGAGATCACCGTCAATAAGCTTTTGCCTAAAGTAACGCTCTCCCCAGCGCCAATCGATTAATAAATGTTTGGTCAAAAAGCTAGCAACCACCATCCGTAAACGATTATGCATCCAGCCAGTTTGATTTAGTTGACGCATCGCGGCATCGACCAATGGGTAGCCTGTGTTACCGTCACACCATACTTTAAATTCTCGTGGGTTATTTATCCAAGCGATATTGTCAGCTAAAGGGTTAAAGTTTTGGCATTTTGATAACCGAGGAAATGCCACCAGCAAATGCCGATAAAATTCTCGCCAAATGATCTCATTTAACCAACTACGAGCTGGACTTTGATCGTCACTCAACGCATCAGGATAATGACTGAGCAACGCTGCAACACACTGCCGTGGACTAATAACGCCAATCGCTAAATAAGCAGATATCTGACTGGTGCCATCAATGGCGGGAAAATCACGATTAGCGTGGTAATCTGCCATTTTAGTCAGTGCAAACTGACGTAGTTGCGTGAGCGCCGCCGCTTCGCCAACCGCCCAAGCATGACTCGACACCTTGTCGCAATCGAGGGTGATGTTGTCAGTGATGAGCAATGGCGCACCAATAGGCATCGGCGTCGCCGCGCAATAGATAGCGTTTCGCCTCGCAACCTCACGCCATTTTTTAGCAAATGGGGTAAAGACTTTGTACATTTCTCCCGACAAATTAAGCACGGTTAATGGCGCAATCAAACAATGCTGCTGACAAAGCACTAACTGTACTTTTTTGGCAACGGCGAGATCTCTTTGCTGCTCATTAAATTCAGGCTCACAGCTGGCAAACACGTAATCGACCTGCCATTGACGTGTGTATTGCGCTAAATAATCAGGGATCTGCTGAAAACTATCGAGCTGGTAAACATCAAGTGGGATCCCAAGTTCCGCAAGCGATACTGCCAGTTGGTTTAGCTGTCTTTCAATAAAATCGAGCTGAATTGGAGCCACGTCATGCTGTTGCCATTGCATTGGAGTGGCAATAAATAGCGCTCTGACTGAGTGACCGGCACGTTTTGCATGCTCGCAGGCGGCTACTAAATTTTGATTGTCTTGCACACGTAAGTCATGACGAAACCATACCAATGAATTTGCCGCTTTAATTGTCATGTTCATCTCTCTTAGCCTTCACTTTAGCGGCTGATCTTACCGTTAACGTATGACGTAATAACGTTGGTGGGGAAACATTACTAAGCCCTAGCAGGCTGTTATGATTTGCGGCGTTGCTGCCCCACAAGTGCAGCTCTACCTGTGACTGGTTTTTATTCAATAGCGTTTTTCTTAGCCACTGACATGTTTGCGCCTCTTTTGAGTTAAATGTCACAGGGGCAATGAGCAGCACTTGTTGACAATCGGTCCGCTCAACTAACCTTGAGAGCTGCCCAAGCTCTTTAATGGTAAGCGATTGGTGTTTGATATTATTGGCACTGAGCTCTGCTGATAGCAGTATTGGCTGCCAATCATTGGCCTCACCAATATTCACCAATAGCGTCATCGGTTGATGCTCCTGTAACAACGCTAAACGCCGAGCAGCAAACGCATCCGCTAACTCTTTTGCTAACCACGTTTGAACCCCTTTATCCTCACAGCTTAGCGCTGAACCTTTGCTCAAATCAGCGAGCCAAGGTAAGAACAAACAAGTGTTGAGAACATTAAATGGGTAAATGGCTGTCAGCTCGCCCAGTTTGCGATGCAAAGCACTACTATCAAGACTGATACAGCATTGATTTAAGTCGCTAATATTCACCTGCCAGAAGCTCGTTTGCTCGTCAGCAATGACGGAATGTGAGCAGGTAGGATCCTGCTGCGTAGCACCCGCTTCCCCTTTAAGGAGCGGCTTGACTTTGCTGATCGCAACCCCTTTATCAAGCCAGCCTAGCACCTCTTCAATTTGATCTATGTGTGCTTGGCTATATAACCGATGGCCTTTGGCTGTACGTTTGGGGATTACAATGCCAAAACGTCGCTGCCAAGCTCTTAACGTCACAGGGTTTACGCCTGTTTGCTCTGCCGCTTCGCCGATACTGAACCACGCTTTAGCCGTTGTATTTGCCTTCATCTGTGTCATATCGCTTAGATCCCCTTAACTTAATTTCGGACTTTAATCATTAATACGCATAACGTAGCTTGAGCGCTTGCGGATGGGGGTTAAGATAAACTTGCTTTTCAATATACGGCGTTGGGAACTCACGCAAATAATGGTTAATTAAGGTCATTGGCACCAAGATAGGCTGCAGCCCTTGGTTGTACTTTAAAATGGCTTCAGTAAGCTCAGCTTTTTGCGAGCTAGACAGGTGCTTTTTAAAATATCCCTGCATATGCTGCAGCGCACTAGTGTGATTCTTTCGAGTCGCTTTGATTTTTAAGATCTGCATAAAGTGAGTAAAATAGGTATTTGCTATTTCATTCAAGTCACCGCTCATGTCCGCCAATAAAGGGCCAAGCTCGCGGTAAAGCTTTGGGTTATGAGCCATCAACATGTATTTATAACGCGCGTGAAAATCGAGAATATTGCTCTTGGTAAAACCTGCAGCTTGCAAGCAATGCCAGTCATGATAGGCATAAACACGGGTAAAGAAGTTCTCGCGAATTGGCAAGTCATGTAAGCGCCCTTCCTCTTCAACAGGCAATAACGGGTAACGCTCCATCAGTTTGCGCGCGTAAACTCCAATGCCAGACTTCCAACCATTATTGGTGCCAAACTTGTATTCGGTGACTCGCTCCATGCCGCACGTTGGGGATTTAGCGCACAGAATATAGCCGCCAAGAAAGTCGAGCTGCGCTACTTTTTTATCGCTAAACTCATTAAGTTTGTCGGTCACATCAATTGAGCCATCTGCACTCTTAACAAATATGATGTCACCCTTTTTTTCAAGGCGTATAGACTTTCTAGGCGCGCCCATGCCAATGGCCATCTCTGGGCAAACCGGCACATAGTCAAAGTGTTCAGCTATCTCTTTACGGCAGTAACTTGAGGCTTTATGACCGCCATCGAAACGAACTTTCTCCCCCAATAAACATGCGCTGATCCCGATTTGAATTTTGTCTGAATTAAAATGGCTCATAAGGTAACTCCTTTTATTTATCAGTCATTACGCAGCATACTTGTACAAGGATCACTTTCTTGTACAAGTATTTAATTCAGTACGGCAACTATCTGTATATTTACTGGATTTATCTAAAAAAAACGCCAGCAATATGCTGGCGTTTATCATAAAATTGCTTACTTGCTAATTACGATTTTTATTAGCGAACTGCTCAAGCCCCCATACCAGTATAATGCCACATAACATGGCAATGATGGCGTAACTCAAAAGTGCCGGCTGACCGGTTATATGTTCATACTGCAATGGAGATAATATGCGTTCATCCAGTGGTACCATCTCACCTTTTGAGTTTTCACGAAAACTCAGTACTTCTTTCCATGGCCAAATTTTGCCTAACGTTCCAAGCATAAGCCCGGTTAAAAAGACTAAGGTTGCATCGTGATACTTACGCAATAATAGTGATAACACATGGCTAAAGCTGAGTAATCCTGTCACCGCTCCTGCTGCAAAGGTGGCTATAATCGCCAAGTCAAACCCCTTTACGGCTCCGATTATCGAAGTGTATAGCCCTAGTAGCAAAAGAATAAAGCTACCTGAGATCCCAGGTAAAATCATGGCAGTAATTGCAATGCAGCCCCCCAGGTACACATTGAGGTAACTCATCTCCAGTGCAATAGGGTGTAGCATTGTGATCCCCCATGCAATGGCGACTCCTAATGCGAACAACGCTAAGCGGCCAACGGTGAAGCCCTTAACTTGTTTGAGCATGTGCACCACAGAGATAACGATTAAGCCAAAGAAAAACGACCAGACGGGAATTGGATGAGTGTGCAATAAGTAAGTAATAAGCTTAGCTAACGTAAATATACTCGTTAAAATCCCGCCAAATACGCACGTAAGAAATGGCCCATTAATGTGGATAAAAGCCGCTTTAACGCCTTGCTTTTTAATCACGCTAAATAGAGAGGGTCTGATTTTTTTTATGCTGTCTAGCAGTTGATCTAAAATACCTGTGATAAAGGCGACAGTGCCACCAGAAACACCGGGCACGACATCCGCAGCCCCCATTGCCATCCCTTTGAAGTATGTCTTTAAATAATTCACGTTATCCCTTAATAGACTCAGTAGCGTTTTCTGGCAAAATTATACTGCGCGGCACTAAAGAAGCGAAGCTTATCTTTTTATTGAAACAAGTAAGGTGCTAGTAATTGCTGGTAATTCAATGCTAACCTCATCCGACCAGTAAAGTTCACAAGGAAGAAGATGAGCAATTCAACGAATAACAAGCCAAGCAATAAGCCCACCAAGGTGATGTCTTTGTACAAACGAGTGACTCGCTTACCTTTTGGCAACAAGCTGTTTTCACTCATGGTTTGCCGTATGGCGCCTTACTTCGGCACAGTAAAACCTTTTATCAGTGAATTAAGAGTGAATAAATGCGTTTGCCTGATTAAAAAGCGTAAATTAGTCCATAACCATATTCAAACTGTGCACGTCATCGCGATATGCAATGGCTTAGAAATGGCCATGGGCACGATGGCTGAAGCTTCAATCCCCAGCCACTTACGCTGGATCCCGAAGGGAATGAGCGTTGATTACACCGCCAAAGCCGGCAGCGACATCACTTGTGTCGCCCAAGTCAAGCCTGAGCAGTGGGTTGTTGGTGACATGTTAGTGCCAGTAACAGCATATGATACCGACGGCGTAACTGTAGTGCAGGGCACAATTAAGTTGTGGATCTCCGAAAAACCATCAAGAAAATAAAATATTTACGCACATGGCTTCAATGATGGCTCATATCCTGTTATTTTCGGCAATAATCGAAATAATAACAGGGTATGAGAACTTGCGTTGCATCACGGCATTTATACCCTGCGCGTCAAAACAATAACAACACTAACACTGAGTTGAAACCATGAACATTGATGTTGCCGCAAAGGCACTAAAAGAGCTTGGCCACCCTACAAGGTTGATGCTATTTCGCAGCTTAGTAAAAGCAGGTCACGCTGGTTTACCCGTTGGACAACTGCAAGAAACATTACAGATCCCCAATTCAACCTTGTCTCATCACCTTTCAAGCTTGATGTCCGCCGGACTTGTTAAGCAGCAAAGAGAGGGAAGAATACTGCACTGTATCCCTCAATTTGATTGTTTAGACGGGTTAATCGCTTTTCTGCAAGAAGAGTGTTGCAGTGGCGAGCAGTGTTAACGCCGATCAGCCTTTAGGGTAAAGGTGACCTGTCTTTACATAGATGATGGTCTCTTGCTCAACAAATGGAAAATGCTCACTCTGGTGTGGGCTTCTCATCCAAGTATATTGCGGGTAAACACCGTGTTCATCTCTAAACTCGCCGCTCAGCACTAGAATTTCTTCACCACCAAAGTGACGATGCGCTTGAAAACGCTCACCTGCTGGCCATTTCACTAACGCGATATGTTCATGCTCAAACTCATGTAGCGGCATCACCTGTAAGCCACCAATACCCGCTCGCCATTCACCGGTGCGAGTATTAATGCGCACTTGCTGTAAATCACGTTTATCAAACTGGTTTAACTTTACCAGTAGCACACACCCCTCTTTGCTGAACGGCGCATGACTGCTTCCGGGCGGATTACGAATATAAGTGCCTGCAGGGTAATCACCCTCTTCATCGGAAAAAACACCTTCAAGCACGAGTATTTCTTCACCATAAGGGTGACTATGACTATTAAAACTGGCACCAGCTTGATACTTAACAATACTGGTTGTGTGGCCACTTTCAGCAGCTGCGCGCTCCAATGGCTTACGAAATACTGTAGGAGAAGGACTGTCCAGCCAAGGTAATGCTTGCGTGTTAATCACAAGTCTTTCATTCAAATTCATATTTAACATCTATCACTCCAAGCAAGATCTGTATAACAATAACCGTTAGTTACGCCCAGCCATAACGCCGCCATCAACATCCCAAACAGCACCGGTCACCCAGACAGTAAGTGCACGATAGTGTGTGCCACATCTATCGCTGCGCCCACTCGCCCTATTGGGTGAAAATCATCAAATCCAGCAATCGCTTCATCTAGCTCTTCAGGCTTAATAAAGGCTTCATAGATAGGTGTTTTCACAACTGCTGGCGCCACCGCATTCACGCGAATATGGCTATCAGCCAACTCCATTGCCATATGTTGTGTTAGCGCATGTAAGCCCGCTTTAGCCATCGAGTAAGCTGATGATGGTGTCGCCTTTATAGCCTGCTTACCCCACATCGAGCCAATATTCACAATGCTGCCACCACCGTATTGTTGCATGTTACTCGCAACAACTTGTGAGATTTGAAAAATCGCTTTATTGAGCTGCATATAGATATCATAATCTGCTGATGTATGCGCTAAAAAAGGTTTGGGATTAAAGTAACCAGCGGCATTAACTAAGTGATCCACTTGGGTGTCCAGCTGAGATAGTTTACTGACCAGCCCTGCGACATCTGCAGCTTGCTGCAGATCAGCTTGCATTGTCGTTACCTCTCCTAACGATGAAAGCTGCGCAGCTGCCGCACTCAGTTTGTCGCGATTGTTTCCGATAATGATCACCGCGACATTTTGCGCCAGTAATAACTGAGCAGTAGCGTAGCCAATACCACTTGAACCACCAACAACAATCGCTAACTTTTTATCATTCATCTTGTACGCCTTAGTATTCGTAGTTTCCGTTGAGTATGATAATGTTAACCACCCAATATCTCGCTGAACAGTAAGCACAAAACAGTACCCTTGGTACTTTTTGGTACATCTTTATGAATCTCAATGAAAAATTAGTTTCCAGAAAATCTGGCCCCGCTCAAACTGCCAGAATGGTCGAGACCATTATTGGCTGTAAATGGTCACTCACTGTTTACTACTTACTGGAAAATAAGGTTAATCGCCCCGGAGAGATGGTAAAATCGGTAGAAGGGCTCACGACAAAAGTGTTGAACCAATGTTTAAAGCGAAATATTGAATTTGGCATTTTAAAAAAGATCAGTTACCCAGAAATTCCACCGCGAGTAGAGTACGAAGTGACAGATTTCGGGCAAAAATTTATGCGGATCTTAGCAGATCTACAATCGCTGCAACTTGAAATCGACAATTAAGCACCATCAAGCCAAGCTTCATTTAGGGCAATGCCATGACTCACCACAAAAAAGGCCCCCTCGCAACACGGCGATTAAACCTGCTAAGTGGTGTTGGTGCGCTTAGCCTGATTGCCGTTATTCCTCTTTATTACTCTCAAATTATTTCGTGGTACGCAGCGATTTATTGGGTAAGCTTATCCAGTATTACTTTCATACTTTACGCTCTGGATAAGCAAGCTGCTAAAAAACAACGCTGGCGGATAAAAGAGACAACACTGCATATGCTCGCCCTATTTGGCGGATGGCCCGGTGCATTACTCGCGCAGCAGCTATTTAGGCATAAGTCGGCTAAAGGGCGCTTTAAGCTCATACTGTGGTTAACTATTATCAGTAATATTGGATTGTGCTACCTGCTGCTTTCTGCCAAATAGCGCGATTTAAACAGATTAAGCCAATGTAATAAATCAACGCTAATTTACCTGCAAGTACCAATTCGATATGATGACGCCATCGTTCTATTAATTAAATGACACCATAATGAAAATGATGTTAGCGGTCGTTGTGATCGCCTGTGTAATTTTTTACTTCTTTACTTCAAGTCAGAATCAAAAAGCGGCCAAAAAGAATATTGAGCTCGGTAATGCCTTCTTGGCCGAAAATAAATTAAAAGAAGGCGTAACGACCACCGCATCAGGGCTACAATACCAAGTATTGACGGCGGGCGATGGTACTGTCCATCCCAAGGCAAGTGATACGGTTACAGTCCATTACCATGGCACTTTAATTGACGGCACCGTATTTGATAGCTCGGTTGAGCGCGGTGAACCCATTGCTTTTCCATTAAATCGCGTGATTAAAGGTTGGACAGAAGGTGTACAATTGATGGTTGTCGGTGAGAAAACGCGTTTTTTCATTCCCAGTACACTGGCCTATGGCAACCGCAGCGCAGGTAAAATAACGGCTGGTTCCACGCTTATTTTTGATGTTGAGCTTATCAATATCGATTAATCATACCGCTTTAACACAAAAGCCCGAACGGTTATCCATTCGGGCTTTTTAGATCATATGAGTGGGTAAACGCTACGCTTCATAACCAAATGGATCATCGATAGAGTGCGCTGGCTGAGTAAACCAAACAGGGCCTTGCTCTGTCATGTAGAAGTGATCTTCATGACGAACACCAAACTCACCCGGCACACATAGCATTGGCTCATTACTAAAACACATACCAGCAGTCAACGGAGTCTGATCGTTTAGCACTAAATACGGCCATTCATGAATATCTAAACCAATACCGTGGCCTGTACGATGGGGTAAACCTGGTACGTCGTAGCCTGGGCCAAATCCTTTGCTTTCAAGTACATCACGCGCAGCACGGTCAACACTGGCACAACTTGCGCCTAATTGCGCAGCCTCAAAAGCTGCAAACTGTGCGTCTTGCTCACATTGCCACAATTCACGCTGACGCGCACTTGGCTCACCATAAACATAAGTGCGGGTAATATCTGAGTTATAACCAAATAACTGACAGCCTGTGTCTATCAGTACAGTGTCATTAATTTCCAATGTTTTTGGTGATTTAACGCCATGAGGGTATGCGCTGTCTTCGCCAAACAACACAATACAGAAATAAGAGCCTGCAGGGATCCCAACTTTAATATGAGCGTCATTAATAAAAGCTTCAACTTCAGCGGTACTGATCCCGACTCGCAAAATACGCGCGGCTGCCTTGTGCACTTCTAACGTCATGTCTTTTGCACGTTGTAATAAGCTCAACTCTGCGGCAGATTTAATCATGCGACAACCCGCCGTTGCAGGCTTGGCATTGACATAGTTAAACTGTGGATGCGCTTGACGAACACCATCAAAAATAAAGAAAGCAGCAGACTCATCAATACCAATATCACCTGTATTAATGCCCATTTTAGCCAGAACATCACCAAATAGTGCATAAGGGCTTTCGTCCTCATGCCAAGTATTCACGTTACCTTTGATGGTCATATAGTCGTTAAGTGTATCGACCTCGAATGCAGGTGCAATGTACTCAACGGCGCCATTGGCAGGAATAATTGCACCGACCATACGCTCGCTGGCATACCAACGTGTGCCAGTAAAGTAGTATAAATTAGTGCCAGCATTAACATAAATCGCCGCAATACCTTCTGTTTTCATGATCGACTGCGCTTTGGCAATACGCGCTTCATACTCTGCGTGAGTCACCGGCTCTGCGCCTGAAGTCATATCTGCAAGTTTTGCTAGTTCTTGTTCTGCGGTCGAGCCGCCTACGCCTATTGTCATCTTATTTATCCATCCCTTAAAAGTGATCCTAAAGTCGCCACAGCGCGCAATATACAGCGCTTGTAGCGGGCTCATACCAAATGCTTTTTTATCATATTCATTAAGCAGCACTGGCATGGGACATATGTGTGAAAATACTCGCCTCTTTTAGCATAAAGTATGCAAAAACTCACGCCTATTTCACTTAATACATCATCAATGAGCAAAATCATCACGACAGCGACACGCTCAATAGCGTGATACTCGCCATACCATCTGGGCGCAGCATCGTGCAATATGAGCCTGTCACGTTAATATTAATACCCGTTTTTATCACCTCTCCCTCTTTAATTAAACTGTACTTTAATTAACCCGCATAACGCCAAGCTAGCAAGATAATCGTCGCGTGCACAGATTTCAAAGCTCAAAGCTCAAAACCCAAAATCCAAAGTCCAAAGTCCAAAGCTCAGAATCCAGAACTAAAAATTCAGAACGACACCAAACCGTAAACGCGGTCATCGCTTTATTAGCGGCTTCACTCATCTAAAAAAACTGACAACACACAAGGCTTTTTATGGCTGTTAAAGAAAATACTTTAGAGCTATAGCGCGCCTAAAATGGCCATACTTATAGTGTACTCCCAACAGATAAAAGTATCACACAAATAAGCTACCTCCTCTTTTATTGTAAAATTAACTCTCTAATTATTATGAGTAATGGCAACAAATCATACGGATTAAATTGTTGTTCATAAATAGCCGAATAAGCTGATCAGCATTTATTTTCAGATGTATTTAGCAGCGCAATAAGGCAACACTCGTTAATAATGGAAAGGTATATAAACATGGAAAGAAATAAAAGAGATCTTGGGTATTATGGAGAGAGATTATCTAAGATTGGTGAATATAACGTAGAAGAGATCAACAACCCTTCAACTAAAGATGATAAAAAAAATAAACATATTGTTAGTGACATACAAGCCTTACTACTCAATATATACAGTAAAAATGATGTACACCGACAAGAGTTAATACGCGGTAAATTTTCAAAAAGTCAGGTTTATCACTCTTCAATTAACTCTGAGCATCTTTGGTTAGTTTTTAAAAACAACATTCTTTGTGCCTATGCTTCTGGCACTTATATTTATACGTCACATGGTGAACAAGTTTACGTATTTAAAGCATGCATGATTTCGCCAACGGTAGAAAATAAAGCTGACTTATACGCGAGACTTTGTGCCAAACAGATTATTAGAGGCGTTTTGTCTTATTGGAACAACAGTGAGCATTTAGGTAAACCATTGCCTTTTATCACCCGAACTTTAAATCCTGTCGTCGCGCAATCTCTTTATAAAATTGGCTCTAACATGTATCCAGGCTTAGATGGATTACCTATCACTGAATCTGTTAGAAGCCGCTATAGTGCGTTTGAGCAGTTAATCAATGAACCCATTAGAGAAGACGGTATTTTGGTTAACTCTTTTATGAAACATAATAACTATGCGCTCAAACCAACTAAAGGGAAATCATTAAGAGCTAAAATACATAATTTTTGTCGAAACTTAGGTGACTCTAACGGAGCTGCAATTACAGGGGAGCTTAAATTTGAAGCTTGGTTTATGCGTCACCTTTATGAAAAAAGTAATCACGACCCAAGAGGAATGCACGATGTAGGTTTAATTAAGTTGCTACAGAGCTTAGTCCCCTCACAAATAAGTAGCACGGTTGAGTTAATGTCACTGGAGGGGGAATAAACATGGACAATAATCCTATTCCTGCCCATAAAAAACAAACCGATTATCAGGCTATGATAGAAGCGGTTTCATTGTGTACTCAAGCTCAAGTGCACTGCTACATGCCAGAGCAGGCGCATGCTTTTTATGGCGCAAATACTATTGCTGTTGAGCGTGAGTTAGCAGGTGCATTTGTCGTCAAACCGGTGCTTGGCAGCGAAGGTGAGCAAACAGAGGTGAGTAACATTCGCCATATTATCAGGCTCGCCAATCACTATAAAATCCCGCTTTATACCATTAGTACAGGCCAAAATTGGGGTTATGGTTCATCAGCACCTGCGGCGGCGACTCTGCGCTGCTTTATTTTAGATCTTTCCTTATTAAAGCGCATTGAACTCAATGTTGAGCTTGGGATCGCCCGGTTACAACCCGGTGTTACTCAGCAAGATCTAAGAGATTATTTAGATAGCACTAATGTTGAACTAATGGTGCCAGTAACCGGAGCTGGCCCTACCTGCAGTATTGTCGGTAATGCCTTGGAGCGAGGCTACGGTATTACTCCTCATGCTGATCATTTTGGCGCAGTGACATCCTTAACAGCGGTGTTGTCAGATGGCTCCTTGTATCAATCTGCCATTGCATCACTAGACACAACAGCACAAGGCGTGGTTGATACGACGTATAAATGGGGACTTGGCCCCTATTTAGATGGGCTATTTACTCAAAGCAACTTAGGGGTTGTCACCAATTTAAGCCTCAAATTGGCACACTTGCCTGCTGTTGTTGAGTCATTTTACCTGTTTTGCGCTAAAGAGACTGACTTAGAATTAGTTTTACCCATAGTACGGCAAGTGCTAAAGGAGTTCTCTGGGATAGTCGGCTCCATCAACATTATGGATTCTCGCAGAATGTTGTCTATGATGGTGCCGAGCGCAGATGAATTATCACTGTGTGTAGAGACCACTCTTGAACGCTTAAAGCAGCAATATCGGGTGAGCCAATGGACCTGCATGGGCAGCTTATATGGCAACGCAAAAGTGGTTAAAGCGGTTAAAAAAGAAATTAAGCGTCAGCTAAAGGGCAAGGCTTGCATTGAGCGCTCGTTGTTCATTTCTGCCAAGGCTGTGTTACTGGCAAGCAAGTTATTCGCCTATTTACCTGCTAACGTGCTCACAAATCCTCGGCGTCAGTTAGCGACATTACAAAAAAGCACACAAATCATGCGCGGGGTGCCCAATGAAGTTGCCTTGCCTCTGGCATATTGGCGTAACCGTACCCAGCCTGCATCTGAAGGATTAAACCCTGCAAAAGATAATTGTGGTTTACTTTGGTATGCGCCATTAGTGCCTATTACTCAAGAAAAAGTAAGAGAGTTTGTCAGCATGGTCCGTAGTATTTGCCTAAAGCATAATATAGAGCCTTTGATCACGATGACAGCCTTACAGCATGATTGCATTGATAGTACCGTGCCATTGCTGTTTGATCGTAGTGATAGCACTGCCGTTAAAGCCGCAAAAGCCTGTTTGGATGAGCTGTTTACGACGGGTTGTCAGCTCGGCTTTGTGCCTTATCGGCTAAACATTGAACAGCAAAATACGCGCCTTGACCCACAAAGTCCTCATTGGTCACTTGTCAGTAAAATTAAACACGTAATGGATCCGCACAATATTTTAGCGCCAGGGCGTTATAACCCATAAGCTAATCATGCTTTAACCACAACTCGAGCCTTCACTTGATGACGATTCACTGAAGGCTCGAACACATCACTCCCTATATTCATTATTATAAGTTTTTACTAAACGGATGCTTTTTAACCGCCTTGTTATTTAGCTCAGACTACGTTAGGTTTCTGGAACTATTAATTAAGCAAGGATTGCTCTCAAATAGGGAGCCACAATATTATGACCGCTCCGTTTCAATACAAAGCTCGAGATATAAAAAAGGACCCCACAAAAGAATTCCGATTAGGTGAAGGACGCATAAGTGGTTACTTATCGGTAACGCTAGGATTATTAAGCCTACTAGCTGTTATTGCTTACTTGTACCCCTCTTACTTAACCACCACAGAACTTCGCCAAGTCTACGACGCCTCACAGCTACAAGAAGTATTAAAATACGGCATGTACTTTTCATTGTTTTTCGGTTTACTCACTTTTATTGTAAATAAAGCAAGCAACTGTCGCTTAGGCATTATTGGGATTTTATTGACCTTAGCGGCATTTGCGCTAGGGGGTTACAAAGTGCCTGTTGGAGCTGTTGAGCCACGCGCGTTATCGTTAGGTGTTGACTGGCTTATTCTCGCGTTTTTAGCCTCAGCTGTCGTGTTTATGCTACTTGAAAAGCTGTTTCCCAAATACCGCGAACAACTTATTATGCGCCCAGAATGGAATGTCGACTTATTTTATTTCTGCTTTAATCATTTAGCTATTTCGGCCATTCTTATCTTTGCCAATAATCATGCAAGCCATTTTAGCTGGGCGATCAGCCCGCAATTGCAACACACGATTCAATCATCTTCTATTATTTTGCAAGTCGCGGTTATTCTGTTATGTGCAGATTTTGTACTTTATTGGGAACATAGGTTATACCATGAGGTTAAGCTATTATGGCCAATCCATGCCGTACACCATTCAATTGAGAATTTAGATTGGTTAGCAGGATCTAGAGGGCATTTTATTCAGGTATTTTCTGAGCGAGCAATGGTAATGGTTCCGCTGTATTTACTTGGGGCTGATCCTGTTGCGCTGAATATATACGTGACTTTCGCAGCACTTCAAGCTGTACTTATTCATTGTAATTTAGCCATTCCATTTGGCCCTTTAAAATATGTACTGGTCACTCCGCAGTTTCATCATTGGCATCACAGTTCAGAAAAGCCAGCCATTGATACTAACTATTCCGCTCATACTGTCATATTTGATCGTATGTTTGGCACATACCACTTACCTGAAAAGCATTGGCCCGCTCATTATGGTACTACAGTGAGGCTACCAAGAAGCGTTATAGGGCAGACGTTATACCCCATTTATGCTAACTGGCAGCGTTGGTCGGCGCGTCATTCAACACCAAAAAAATGAGCAGCACCACAAATAAACTTGAGCTTTAAGGCATGTAAATAAAGCCTGCTGAACGTATTTAATTTATTCAAACCCATACTAACAAGCCCAGATTTTGTCTGGGCTTGCTCGATCACACGATTAGAGCTTAACCAGAACCCGACCTGTAATTTGCCCCTTAACGATCCGCTGTGCAAACTCAGGCACTTGCTCAAGCTTAATGGTCTCACACGCTTCAGCGAAATAGCTTGCAGGCAGCAACCTCAGCACATCTTGCCACGCAGCTTGGCGTTTTTCGAACGGACACGAAACAGAATCCACGCCTAATAGGCGTACACCACGCAAGATAAAAGGCATAACCGTTGTGGGTAATGCAAAGCCGCCAGCGAGACCACAAATGGCTGCAGCGCCGCCATACTGCATCTGTGCCAATGCCGTAGCCAACACCTTATTACCAACAGTATCAATGACACCTGCCCAGCGTTGCTTCTCAAGTGGCCTAGCATCAAGTTCAAGCTCACTGCGTGGGATAATCTCACTGGCGCCGAGTTGAATTAAAAGTGAGCTATTTTGTTCCACTCGGCCCGTACTTGCCACAACGCGATAACCTAACTGCGCTAGCAAGGTAACCGCAACACTCCCCACTCCACCACTGGCACCGGTAACAAGAATATCACCAGCATCGGGTGTGATCCCCGCTTGCTGCAGCGCTTGTACGCATAGCATGGCAGTTAAGCCTGCGGTACCAATTTGCATGGCTTTTTCAGCGTCACAGTGTTCAGGCATAGGCACTAACCAATCGGCGTTTACTCGCGCCCTTTCTGCCAGTCCGCCCCAATGGTTCTCGCCCACGCCCCAACCGGTTAGCACAACAGTGTCACCCGCTTTGTAACGTGCATCAGCAGACTCCAATACAGTTCCGGCAAAATCTATCCCTGGCACCATAGGAAAATGACGAATAATTTTGCCCACTCCAGTTACCGCAAGACCATCTTTATAATTCAAAGATGAGCAGGCAACATCCACTAATACATTGCCTTGCGGTAAGTCAGCCTCAGCAATCTGACGAACATTAGCCTGAGTAAGCTTTTCTTCTTGAGTTAATACCAGTGCGTTAAACATGACGAGTTCCTCTTTGAACGAATGCAGAAATAATAAGCGATAAACAACCATGAATGAAGTGCATATTTTGCATAGAATTGATGCACTAGACGCATACACACTGCAGATGTACTTGAGCATCAGCATTAAGCAAGGCCATAAAGTAAAGCCATTGAGCGATATAAGCGTAACAACCTGTCAGTGACTTAGCCGCTTATTAACAATCGTGTTACCAACAATCGTGTTACCAACAATAGCACTAAACTCGACAGGCCAAATCGATAACGCAGCCCAATAACGCCACGTTAACCCAAGCCTTCACTCAGCGCGACAAAGCGCCTATACACCCCATCGACAGCTATTTTCAGCATGCCGTGTTTGCCGTATAATGCGCAGCAATTGAAATAATGATAAGTCAACGCGTTAAAGTACATGCTTATTCGTTAAAGCATATTATCAGCACACCTATAAATAGAGGCCAGCTTGATAAAATGAGTAACGCTGTCACTGGTACGTAAAATAGATACCGTCAAA
>JAOIUG010000001.1 GCA_028223395.1 Shewanella sp. | reverse complement strand
CTACAGGCTTTGATGTGCGCCATAGCAGATCTAATACTATCTTTGTCATATTGCTTTAGTTATTGTTTATTCATCTTCCGTTGTTCTCTCCCATCAACATAGCGAGGCGAAAATGCACCCCATTATTAAGTCCAGCAAATTAGACTCCGTCTGTTATGACATTCGTGGCTCTGTACACAAAGAGGCGAAACGTTTAGAAGATGAAGGCCATAGGATCTTAAAGCTCAACATTGGTAATCCGGCCCCTTTTGGCTTTGAGGCCCCAGAGGAATTGGTGCGTGACGTTATTTTAAACCTCCCCAGTGCGCAGGGATATTGTGAGTCTAAGGGGTTATTTTCAGCGAGGAAAGCCATTGTCCAACATTATCAATCACAAGGGATCTTTGGGGTTGATGTTGAAGATATTTATATCGGCAATGGAGTCTCTGAACTGATTGTTATGGCGATGCAAGGGTTACTTAACAACGGGGATGAAGTACTGATCCCTTCACCAGACTATCCATTGTGGAGCGCGGCGGTCGATCTTTCAGGAGGTAAAGCACGGCACTATCGTTGTGATCCCCTATCTGATTGGTTTCCAGATCTTGATGATATAAAAAGTAAGATCAGTGCGCGCACTCGCGCTATTGTGCTGATCAATCCAAATAACCCCACCGGCGCGGTGTATTCTAAAGCCTTGCTACTTGAGATCATTGCGCTGTGCCGCCAACACGGCATGATTTTATTGAGCGATGAGATCTATGACAAAATACTCTATGACGATGCCAAGCACATTCCTGCGGCGAGCTTGTCCAGCGATATCCTCACCGTCACCTTTAATGGCCTCTCAAAAGTCTACCGCGCCGCAGGCTTTAGAGTCGGTTGGATGATGTTGACCGGCAACTTAAAAGCTGCCAAAAGTTACATTGAAGGCTTAGACATGCTGGCCTCAATGCGGTTATGTGCCAATGTGCCTAATCAACATGCCATCCAAACAGCGTTAGGCGGTTATCAAAGCATACAAGCGCTAGTGCAACCTGGGGGCCGTTTACGCGAGCAGCGCGATATCTGCGTCAATTTACTCAATCAGATCCCTGGGGTAAGCGTGGTTAACCCTAAAGGCGCTTTGTATGCCTTTGCAAAATTAGATCAAAAAAAGTTCAACATACATGACGATGAACGCTTGGTGCTTGATCTGCTGAAAGAAAAGAAAATGCTATTAGTCCAAGGCAGCGCCTTTAATTGGCCCGAGCCAGATCATCTAAGGATCGTCTTTTTGCCTTACCAAGATGAACTCAGCAAAGCCCTTAGCGAACTTGGTGATTTTCTAGACAGTTATCGCCAGTGATCATAAAGCCAATGTAACGGCCAAATCGGCCGTTTTTTACTAAACAGATTATGTTAACCTCAATGAGCCACTTGTTTATTAAGGGATCCAATGAGCCATTTATTCGCCCACCTTGCTAGAATGAAATTAATTCAACGCTGGCCACTTATGTTTAATGTCCGCACTGAAAACGTCCAAGAGCATTCACTACAGGTCGCCATTGTCGCCCATGCATTGGCCATCATTAGCAACAAAAAATTTGATGGCAACTACGATGCTCACCAAGCCGCTACCATTGCGATTTTTCACGATGCCAGTGAGATCCTCACCGGCGATCTGCCCACTCCAGTTAAATATTTCAATAAAGAAATCGAAGCTGAATATAAAAAAATTGAAGCCATCGCAGAGCAACGATTACTCGATATGGTGCCAGAAGAGTTCAAAGAAGATTATCAAGGTTTACTGACCAGTAAACATGCCGACAGTGACTACAAAGCATTGGTGAAGTCAGCCGATACGCTGTGTGCATACCTTAAATGTCTCGAAGAAAAACGGGCCGGAAACACGGAGTTTAATACCGCCAAAAAACGATTAGAGCAAAGTTTGCATCAAGATCCTAATCTCGCAGTTCACTACTTTATCGAGCATTTTATTCCCAGTTTTACACTGGATTTAGATGACATCAATAAGCAATTATAGGGTCAATAAGGACAGCATATGGACAACATATCTTGGTGTGAGCGACGATTAATCGAAGATAAAAAAAGACGTAATGATCACCGTAGCCCTTATCAACATGATCGGGCTCGGATCTTACACTCTGCCGCTTTTAGACGCCTACAAGCCAAAACGCAAATGTTAGGTGTTGGGCTCAATGATTTCTACCGAACTCGATTAACTCACTCGCTGGAGGTGAGCCAGATTGGCACCGGGATCTGCGCGCAATTAAAACAAAAATACCCAAAACACCATACCTTGCTCAGTTCGATGAGTTTGATTGAATCATTATGCCTTGCCCATGACATTGGCCACCCGCCATTTGGCCATGGCGGTGAAGTCGCCTTAAATTATATGATGCGCGATCATGGTGGATTTGAAGGCAACGGCCAAACCTTTAGGATCTTAGCGAGACTGGAACCTTATACTGAAAGTTATGGCATGAATTTATGTCGGCGCACCTTACTGGGTGTGCTCAAATACCCAGCACCTTACCACTTATTGCATCAAAAACAGCCTCACGTGGACGTGCAACACTTCAGGCAACTCAAACCCGCTCAATGGCCACCGGTAAAAGGGATTTTTGATGATGATATTAAGATCCTTGATTGGGTATTATCGCCACTATCGAGCGCCGATAAAGCCCTGTTTCTATCACATCAATCGCTTGATGGCAGTGCGCACCGTAGAACCCAATATAAATCCTTTGATTGTTCCATCATGGAGCTAGCAGATGATATTGCCTATGCAGTCCATGATCTTGAAGACGCCATCGTCATGGGGATCATCACCCGTGAACAATGGACGCAAGATGTAGAAAAACACCTTTGTGACAGCCAAGATAACTGGGTCAGTTCAACATTTTCTGATATTGGAGATCGGCTCTTTTCTAGCCAGCATCATCGGCGTAAAGATGCCATTGGCACATTGGTTAATGGGTTTGTTACGGCCATCTCTATTGATGAGAATACACAGTTTGACGCCCCGCTGCTCAGATACAATGCCTCATTGGAGCAGGCATTTGCAGCGGCATTGGACGTGCTTAAACAGTTGGTGTATCGGTATGTGATCCGTAAGCCTGAAATACAAATGTTGGAATATAAAGGTCAGCAAATTGTGATGGAACTGTTTGAAGCCTTTATCTCAGATCCTGCACGCTTACTGCCTTTACATACCCAAGAGCGTTGGCAAGCAGCCCAAGCGCAAAAGCTCAATGGTCATCGCGTGATTGCGGATTATATATCAGGCATGACCGATGAATTTGCTGCTCGGTTGCATCAACACCTCTTTAGCCCCAAAGCCAGTTCGATGATTGAGTTCAACCGAGAGTTATAATGGCCTCGCTCACTGGCACTGCGCGAGGCCAGTGAGCGCTACACCACAATCCCTGCAAATAAGCCTTTGATCCCTGCAGAAATCACTTCAATCCCAATTGAAAGCATTAACAACCCCATCAGACGAGTAATCACGTTAATGCCAGTATTACCTAATACCTTAAAAATCATTGGCGCCATTCTAAACAGCATAAAGCTGAGTAAACCAAATAAGATCACCGTGATAGACATCCCGACTAAATTCTCTAGCGTATTGTGCTCTGCAGCAGAGACGATAACAGAGCTAATCGCACCGGGGCCGGCCATTAGAGGTAAGGCTAAAGGCACCACAGCCACAGAGTCCATGCCTGACGCTTCTCGATCTTCCTCTTTGTTGCGCTTCACTTCACCTAATTTACCTTGCAACATCGACATCGCAATAATGCAGATCAATGTCCCCCCTGCAATTCTAAACGCTGACAGTGAAATACTAAAAAGGTTAAGAATATGCTGGCCAGCAAAAATGGTAACAAGTAAAATAATCACCACCGCAATGTTTGCCACTTTGCCGGTGTGGTTACGCTCAGCCTCCGTTTGGTGGCTGGTTAAGCTGACAAAAACAGGCAATAATCCGAAGGGATTAATGATCGCTATTAACCCTAAAAAAAACTTAACATAAAGAGTTAAATCCAACGTCGTATCCTCTGCGCCTAAGGCGCTTTATCGATGTGTAAATGAAGTGGCGCTACTCTAACGCAATCGATTTGAATTCAGAAATGAGTTTTTCTAACCGAAATCACAACTTTGAATAATTATTAATAATCAATTAACCGTTTATTCATTCAATGAGGTCATATAACAGCAATGATTTATCGTTATTGTGGTAATTTTATTACAGCTAGCTGTATTTATGCGGCGTGGATCACAGTCACAACCTGTGTTTGGGTGTAATTTTTCTTCATGGTATCGGGCCATGATGAGAATATTTAGCAAAACAACTTTTTGCTAAATTTTTTTAGGATAGCACTATGACAGTAACGAATGAGCAAGAACTCAATACTTTAGTCGACAAAGTCGTTGCCGCGCAGCGTCAATTTGCCAATTATTCTCAGGCGCAAGTGGATGTGATCTTCAGAGCCGCTGCACTTGCCGCGGCTGATGCTCGGATTTCCCTTGCAAAAATGGCAGCCAATGAGACCGGTATGGGCGTCTTGGAAGATAAAGTGATTAAAAACCACTTTGCTTCTGAATACATTTATAACAAGTATAAAGATGAAAAAACCTGTGGGATCTTATCAGAAGATCCTACCTTTGGAACCATCACTATTGCAGAGCCTGTCGGGCTAATCTGCGGGATAGTGCCAACCACCAATCCGACTTCTACAGCCATTTTTAAAGCTCTGATCAGTTTAAAAACTCGCAATGGCATTATCTTCTCACCGCATCCCAGAGCTAAAGAGTCCACCACTACCGCGGCCAGAATTGTACTCGAAGCGGCAGTTGCTGCCGGCGCGCCACAAGATATCATCGGTTGGATTGATGCGCCCTCAGTGGCGTTATCTCACCAATTAATGACACACAAAGACATTAACTTAATACTCGCAACCGGTGGGCCTGGCATGGTGAAAGCGGCTTACTCTTCTGGTAAACCGGCTATCGGTGTTGGGGCGGGCAATACGCCAATTGTTATTGATGAAACCGCCGATATTAAACGCGCGGTGAGCTCTATATTAATGTCAAAAACCTTTGATAACGGCGTTGTGTGCGCTTCTGAGCAAGCGGTCATTATTGTCGATGAGAGCTATGAGGCCGTTAAAGAGCGGTTCGCGAGCCACGGCGGTTATATATTGACGAAGGCAGAAACCGCCGCCATGCAAAGTGTGATCTTAAAAAATGGCGGGCTTAATGCTGATATTGTAGGTCAAAGCGCCGCCACGATTGCCAGTATGGCCGGGATCGATGTGCACCACAGTACCAAAGTGTTAATTGGTGAAGTCAGTGACATCAATGAAGCCGAAGCCTTTGCCCATGAAAAACTCTCTCCATTACTGGCGATGTACCGCGCTGATGACTTTAATGATGCAATGGACAAAGCCGAAGCTTTAGTGACATTAGGCGGCATTGGTCACACATCAGGGTTATACACCAATCAAGACACACAAGTTGAGCGTGTAAAAGCCTTTGGCTTTAGAATGAAAACGGCGCGGATCCTGATCAACACTCCCGCTTCTCAAGGTGGAATTGGTGACTTATATAACTTTAAACTCGCCCCTTCGTTGACGTTAGGCTGCGGCTCTTGGGGAGGAAACTCTATTTCTGAAAACGTCGGTCCTAGTCATCTCATCAATAAAAAAATGGTCGCTAAAAGGGCTGAAAATATGCTGTGGCACAAACTACCTTCTTCTATTTACTTCCGCCGCGGCAGCTTACCGATTGCGTTAGAAGAGTTATCAGATAAAAAGCGGGCGTTGATCGTCACCGATAAATACCTCTTTAACCACGGTTACTGCGATGAAACCATCAAGATCCTTAAAAGCCAAGGTTTAGAAACCGAGATTTTCTACGATGTAGAAGCCGATCCGACCATGCAAGTGGTGCAACAAGGCGCAAAAGTCGCTCACAGTTTCCAACCCGATGTGATCATTGCCCTCGGTGGTGGCTCTCCGATGGATGCCGCGAAAATTATTTGGGTGATGTACGAGCACCCTGATGTGCACTTTACCGATCTTGCTTTGCGTTTTATGGACATTCGTAAACGTATTTATAAATTCCCTAAAATGGGTAAAAAAGCGCAGATGGTGGCGATCCCGACTACGTCCGGCACAGGATCTGAAGTCACTCCTTTTGCCGTTGTGACAGACGAAGTTACCGGCATGAAATATCCAATTGCCGATTACCAATTGACCCCCAATATGGCGATTGTTGATCCAAATTTAGTCATGGATATGCCCAAATCATTAACGGCTTTTGGTGGCATTGATGCGATAACCCACGCCCTTGAAGCTTATGTCAGTGTGATGGCTAATGAGTATAGCGATGGCCAAGCATTGCAAGCACTCGATCTGCTGTTTACACATTTACCAGACGCCTACGAGCACGGAGCAAATGCCCCACTCGCCCGAGAAAAAGTGCACAACGGAGCAACCATTGCAGGGATTGCGTTTGCCAATGCCTTTCTCGGTATTTGCCACTCAATGGCGCACAAACTTGGCGCGGAGTTTCACTTAGCTCATGGCTTAGCGAATGCGTTGTTGATCAGCAACGTGATCCGCTTTAATGCAACCGATCTGCCCACGAAACAAGCTGCATTCAGCCAATATGATCGCCCTAAAGCGCTGTGCCGTTATGCCAAAATAGCCGAGTACTTAACACTTGAAGGCACCCAAGGTGATGATGTAACCGATGAACAGAAAGTCGACGCTTTACTTAAAGAAATTGATCTCATCAAGACGAAGATTGGCATTCCAAGCTCAATCCAAGCTGCCGGCGTCAACGAAGCCGACTTCCTTGCCAAGTTAGATGAGTTAGCTGAAGATGCATTTGATGATCAATGCACGGGCGCGAATCCTCGCTACCCACTAATTGCAGAACTCAAACAACTATTACTGGCCAGTTATTACGGTAATGACTATTTCGACGACTAAACCAACTTGAGTCCTTTTGATCTAAAAAGCCTTAACAGTTATTGTTAAGGCTTTTTATTTAATGAGTTAACGCTTTGGCCTTGATTCGATAAGCATGCAGCAGCGGCTCCGTGTAGCCAGAAGGTTGCGCCGCGCCATTAAATACCAGATCGCACGCGGCCTTAAAAGCGAGTCCATCAAAACCGGGTGACATTGCCACATAGTCACGGTCGTGCTTATTTTGCTGATCGACAATCACCGCCATTTTTTTCAGCGAGGCCATCACTTCCGCTTCAGTACAGATCCCATGCAGTAACCAGTTGGCTAAATGCTGTGAAGAGATCCGCAAGGTTGCTCTGTCTTCCATCAATCCCACATGATTAATATCAAGTACTTTTGAGCAACCCACGCCTTGATCTATCCAGCGCACCACGTAGCCTAAAATACCTTGGGCGTTATTATCCAATTCAAACGCCTTTAGTTCGGCGGATAATTCAAATGAGCGAGGCATCAAAGGTAATGTGAGTAAGTTATCTAGGCTTGCGGGCTTACGCTGTTTCAAGGTTTTTTGCACCGCGTTAACATCCACTTGGTGATAGTGCAGTGAATGAAGCACCGCACCATTAGGTGAAGGCACCCATGCGGTTGTTGCGCCCGCTGCTGGATGAGCACCTTTTTGCGCTAACATCGCCGCCATTTCATCTGGCATTGGCCACATGCCTTTACCTATTTGCGCGCGGCCTTGTAAACCACATGCTAAACCGATATCGACATTCCAATCCTCATAGGCTTTAATCCATTGTTGTTGTTTCATTAACGACTTGGCGACAACCGCGCCAGCCTGCATTGAGGTGTGGATCTCATCTCCTGTTCTGTCTAAAAAGCCTGTGTTAATGAACACGATGCGGTGACTGGCAACACGAATGCACTCTTTAAGGTTGACCGTTGTGCGGCGTTCTTCATCCATAATGCCAATTTTGATAGTATTGCGGGCTAATTGCAGCACGTCTTCAATTCGGCTAAAGAGATCACAAGTAAACTTAACTTCTTCAGGACCATGCATTTTAGGTTTAACAATGTAGATCGAGCCTCTACGGCTATTACGTCGATGATGATTGTTTCCGTTTAGATCATGCAGCGCCGCTAATGTGGTGATCATGGCATCTAATACTCCTTCGGGTACCGGCTGGCCTTTTTTATCAAGCACCGCGTCGCTGGTCATTAAATGCCCCACATTGCGTATAAACAATAAACTGCGGCCCGGCAGCGTGAATGCGTTACCACAAGGCTTAATGTAAGCCCGGTCATCATTAAGTTCACGCAGGATAGATTTACCTTTTTTGTTCAGTGAGGCGCTTAGGTTGCCTTGCATTAACCCAAGCCAGTTGCGATAAATGGCGACTTTATCGTCAGCATCGACGGCTGCTACAGAATCTTCACAGTCCATAATGGTCGTCACAGCCGCTTCCACTAACAGATCGCTCACGCCCGCATGATCAGCTCGGCCAATCACGCTGTGCTTATCGCGTTGGATCTCAATATGTAACCCATTATTTTTAATTAATATCGCACTGGGATCTGTCGTTTCGCCCACGTAACCGACAAATTGTTCAGGATCCCTAAGCCCTGTGACACGACCTTGGCGCAGCGTAATGGCGAGCTGATTGTCCTTGACCTGATATAATACGGCGTCATCATGTTGCCCTTGTAATAAAGGCGCAGCGTTATCAAGGTGCGCTTTCGCAAACGCGATCACTTTAGCGCCTCGCTGCGGATGATATACTTGAGTCTCCTCAGCCGTGGGCGAAGCTGCAATCGCATCCGTACCATACAGTGCATCGTATAAACTGCCCCATCTTGCGTTAGCCGCATTTAATGCAAAGCGCGCATTTTTAACGGGCACGACCAATTGTGGGCCGGCTTGAGAGGTGATCTCAGCGTCAACATTTTCAGTGCTGATTGAAAATGCGGGCCCTTCGGGTACGAGATAACCAATATCATATAAAAATGCTTTATAAGCGGTTAAATCATGCTCTTTTGCTTGATGGCCTAAATACCACTCATCGAGCTGAGCTTGTAACTGTTCACGCTTGGCTAACAACTGCCGATTGATGGGACTGAAGTGCGTGATGATCTGTTTAAAACCGGTCCAAAACTCATCTGCACCGATCCCACTGCCAGGGCAGATCTCTTCTTCGACTAACTGAGCAAGCACTGAGGCTACTTGTAACCCACCAAACTGAATATATGTTGTCATACGCCATCCCTTTGTCTTCATGACGCCTAAACACCGTTCAGGCAAGTACGTTTTACCCTATATCAATCACGCCGCATTTATCTAATTGATAGTTCGAATAATGACTATTCATACAAATGATGTTAATACTGGATCAGCACATCATCTACGCAGACAGTGTTAACTGCGCTGGCAATTGATACTTTCGCGACTAAAACTGTCAGCTGTTTCCGTGATCAGTTGTCGCATCCACTTATGCGCAGGGTTATGTTGTAACAGCGGACTCCAGGCCATCGTAAGGGCTATTGGTTGAATAATAAACGGAGGGGCGACAATTGAGACCCGCTCGTTATGCACATATTGCCTGGCCATTTTGCTTGGAATTGTTGCGATCAGATCTTGCTGCTCTGCCAACAAACACGCAGCTTGATAATGACGCGTAAATACCGTGATCCGCCGTTGCACACCAATACGAGTGAGTGCTTCATCAACCCAGCCAAGCCGTTGAACATCTGCCGGATCCATCCCCACACCGACGCCCATTCCCGTTTTACTCACCCACACATGCTGCGCATCTAGGTAGCTGGCTAACGAAAAGTTGGCTAATACTGGATTGGTTTTACTGATCAAGCAGCTAAAATCATCACTCCACAATACTTTTTGATGAAAAGACTGTGGAATACTGTCAAAACGATTTATCACCATATCCACTCGGCCTTGCTCGACATCAGAAAAGCTGACATCACTTGGCGTCATGATATCGAGGATCACATTTGGGGCTTGTGTGCGCAATTTGGCGATTAACGGTGGGATCAATGTCGATTCAGCGTAGTCACTGGCCATCACGCGAAACACTTGCTCACTGGCGGCAGCATTAAATTCAGCGCGTGGCTGCACCACTTTTTCTAGCCCGATAATAAGCTCACTGATGGTTGGCTGCAAAGCTTGCGCTCTTTGGGTCGGCGTCATCCCTTGGCTTGTTCTGATCAACAACGGATCATCAAATAACACGCGTAACCTTTTTAACCCATTGCTCATGGCCGGTTGGCTGATCCCTAGCTGATCGGCCGCTTTAGTTACATTTCTTTCACGGAGTAAAACATCAAGATAAACTAATAAATTCAAATCAATACGAGATATATTCATTAAATAAATACCGATAATAAAAACTATAAATTAGACTTATTTAACCAGATGTTACTAATATTTTCAACGTGATCAACCGCCGCTAATCATATTGTTAAAGGAATAAAAAAATGAAAAATTACAGTGCTAACATCGATGACGCTGCTACCTTGATTAACACACAGGGCAATGCATGGCGTGCTATTAACCCTGAATCAGTTGCTCGTATGCGTATACAAAACCGTTTCAAAACAGGTTTGGATATTGCTCAATATACAGCCAAGATCATGCGTGAAGATATGGACAATTACGATAACGACCCATCGCAGTACACGCAATCACTTGGATGTTGGCACGGCTTTATTGCTCAGCAAAAAATGATTTCAATTAAGAAGCACTTGCTGAGCACAAAGCGCCGTTATTTATACCTATCAGGCTGGATGGTTGCTGCCCTTCGCAGTGAGTTTGGGCCATTGCCAGATCAATCAATGCATGAAAAAACCTCGGTCGCCGCGTTGATCAAAGAGCTCTATACTTTTCTTCGTCAAGCTGACGCGCGAGAACTTGGAGGGCTATTTCGCCAGCTCGATGCCGCAAGCCCTGCAGATAAAGCGGCGATCCAGTCAAAAATTGATCGCTTTGAAACCCATGTTGTGCCGATCATTGCCGATATTGACGCCGGCTTTGGTAATGAGGAAGCTACCTACCTTATGGCAAAACAAATGATTGAAGCGGGTGCGTGTTGTATTCAGATTGAAAATCAAGTGTCTGATGTTAAGCAATGTGGTCACCAAGACGGTAAAGTGACAGTGCCACACGTTGAATTTTTATCTAAAATCAATGCAGTGCGCTATGCATTTCTTGAGTTAGGTATTGACGATGGCGTCATTGTTGCTCGTACAGATTCACTCGGTGCTGGGTTAACTCAAAAAATTGCTGTGACCAATACGGTTGGTGATCTCGCAGATCAGTACAACTCTTTTTTAGATGTTGAAGTGGTTGACGTTGCGAGCTTATCCCATGCAGAGGTGGTGTTTAAGCAAGGGGATCAGTTAGTTAAACCTGCACGTTTGCCTAATGGATTGTTTAAATTTCGTCAAGGGACCGGTGAAGCACGCTGCGTGCTTGATTGCATCACCGCACTGCAAAATGGTGCAGATCTTTTATGGATTGAAACCGAAAAGCCCCATGTTGCCCAAATAGGCGCGATGGTCAGTAAGATCCGTGACACAATTCCGAATGCAAAGCTGGTTTATAATAACTCGCCATCGTTTAACTGGACGCTCAATTTCCGTCAGCAAGTGTTTGATGCGATGCTTCAAGCTGGAGAGGATGTGTCAAGTTATCAGCGCGAGCAATTAATGAATGCCCAGTATGACGCTACCGAGTTGGCCATTCAAGCAGACGAAAAAATCAGGACATTTCAAGCAGACGCTTCTCGCGAAGCTGGTATTTTTCATCATCTTATTACATTGCCGACTTATCATACTGCCGCGTTATCTACCGATAACTTGGCAAAAGAATACTTTGGTGAGCAAGGGATGCTCGGTTATGTCGCGAATGTGCAGCGCCAAGAGATCCGCCAAGGCATTGCCTGCGTTAAACACCAAAATATGGCCGGTTCAGACATAGGAGATGATCACAAAGAATACTTCTCTGGTGATCAAGCGTTAAAGGCATCAGGTAAAGATAATACAATGAATCAATTTTAAGTACACTGCGCCTGAGCTGTTGGAATATTAAGCACTCACTTAATATGATATAAGTGAGTGCTATAAACTCAACAGCTGTATTGTCATTGCAGTGCTTGACTTGCCTAGTACTTTCTATGCCGTATTCACCCCACTGAAGTTGACTAAAATATCAAGCGTGTTGACTGCTTTTGCAATAATCCATAATTTAAAGAGTGACTAGTCGCTGTTGAATTTTCGAGCTTAGTTTTTGTTCTAATTCAATGGGCCGCGTGTCTTGGCTATTTTGACTGTGTTGTAGACTCTTTGTGGAGAATCACTAAACGGCATAGCCTCCACCTTGTCAAAATAGTCAATAAACTGCGGTAAAAACAACCGTGAAAGATCAACAGCCCCTAATAAAGGAAGCTGTTCACTGAACGAATTAATTCAAATTTAAAACCTGTTTATGTCAATAATGAGTCTATATATTCCTCACTTCTGCTCTTTATCAAAATAGCTGCTGGAATTAATGATAGTTAATTCAAATGATTACATTGGCAATCGATAGTACATAATTTAATAGCTATTATTATCCAATGACAGGCTATAAAAATATTTATACCCAAAAGCAATAATATATAACCATAAGTCAACTTCAATTACAGCTTAATAAACAATTGCTTATTATTTTGCATGACAACTTTTGAACATTTGAAATTGAATAAAATATAAAATAGTTTGCTCCACAATTGAATTATTATTCAAAAGTGTAATTTTTATTGCAATTAAATGGTTCATCTAAAGCATAAATATTCACGTCAACGTTATTCTTGTGCATTAATTTACTCTTTCTGTTTATTTAACTTTTATTTTACAAATGTAACATCTATAGATACATTTGTTTGGCGATGACAACTTAGATGACTCTCGCACCATAATAAGAATCATATCCTACTCCAATTAATAACTTACTCTGACTAACATGGATGACAATAATGATTAAAACCAAAGTAAAAACAGGCATTACCTTATCTGCTCTTGCACTTTCTATTTCTGCCAGTTTAGGAGCGGCGCCAATGCTGAGCTCTCCTGTACAAAGCAACTCGATATTAAGTGCTGATAACCCCCTGCCTAAACGTTATATTGTTAAATTCAAAAATGCGGATGCGAGTGGCTTTTCAAGATCAAGTCAAACGTTTAATCAAAGCAGCTATCAACCAAGAGCTAATGAAGTATTTTCTCATTTTAGATCGTTAAATAGTGCCTCAGCTACACAGATGAAGCGTATAGGTCGCAGTAATAGCTACTCGGTTAAACTGGACAATAAAAATGTTCAATCATTAGCATTACGCGCAGATGTTGATTATGTAGAAGAAGACATGCCGCGACGCTTATTAAGTGAAACCACTCCTTGGGGCCAACGCTATGTTGGCGCGACAACGCTTAGCGATGATCTAACGGGGAATCGTACCATTTGTATTATTGATTCCGGTTATGATCGCGGCCACAACGATCTTAATGCTAATAATGTGACAGGCACCAATAATGCCGGAACGGGTAATTGGTTTGAGCCAGGTAACAATAATGCTCATGGCACCCATGTTGCGGGCACCATTGCAGCTATCGCCAACAATGAGGGGGTGGTTGGGGTCATGCCAAATCAACAGGCCAATATTCATATCATTAAGGTGTTTAATGAAGATGGATGGGGTTATTCCTCTGATCTTGTCTCTGCCGTCGATACTTGTGTAGACAATGGTGCCAATGTCGTCACGATGAGTCTAGGGGGAGCAGGCTCAAGCATTTCAGAACGAAATGCGCTGGCAGCTCATGAAAATCAAGGCGTTTTACTCATTGCTGCAGCGGGTAATGATGGTAATAGTGCTCACAGTTACCCAGCTTCATATGACTCTGTTATGTCAGTTGCATCTGTGGACAATGAGAAAGATCATTCCTCTTTTTCACAATTTACCAATCAAGTTGAGATCTCAGGCCCCGGCACCGCTGTTTTATCAACAGTCACACGCGGTGAAGGCCGACTTGCCGATATCATTGTTGCGGGCCAATCTTATTTTGATGATGGTATTGTGCCTCATCATCGCTTTGTTCGCTCAGGGGGAAGCCATGCTCAGACTCCTTTTTTCGGTAGTGCAACCGCAACACTTGCAGAATGTAGCGTCAATGGGACACAATTTAACTGCGGCAACATGGCAAATAAGATCTGCCTAGTTGAACGTGTTGAAAATGAAGCGCAAGTCGGTTTCCCTGAGATCAATCCCGTCAAAGCCTGTCATGCAGCAGGTGCCAGCGGCATTATTGTTTATAGTAATGCCGAGTTACCCGGCTTACAAAACCCATTTTTAGTCGATAGCGATAATGAGATCTCAGTCGTATCTGTCACTGTTGATCGTGCAACAGGCTTGGCACTGCGGGAGCAGGTTGGCTCAACAGTCACCGTAGAACATACCGGTAATGAAGACTACGAATATTACAATGGGACATCCATGGCGACGCCACATGTTTCTGGCGTGGCAACACTGGTCTGGAGTTATCATACGGAATGTAGCGCAGCGCAAATTCGCACCGCGTTAATTGAAACCGCCGAAGATCTTGACACCGCTGGGCGAGATAATCGTACAGGGCATGGGTTAGTTGATGCTGGCGCCGCCAAGGCTTTTCTTGATCATTCTTGTGATGGACCCATTAACCAGCAACCAGACAACGGAGACACAGCACTGACAAACGGCGAAGTGAAAAGCAATTTATCTGGTGAGAAAAATGACGAGTTTATTTACACCATTGAAGTACCGGCTGGCGCAACAGATCTTAATATTGCGCTCAATGGCGGCCCCGGTGATGCCGATCTTTATTTGAAATATGCTATGGCACCAACAACCAACGATTTTGAGTGTCGCTCTTGGAATAGTGGGAATACAGAGTCTTGTGCCGTCCAGGCGCCACAAGCGGGTACCTACTATGTGATGTTACATGGCTATAGCGCTTTTAGTGGAGCAGATCTAGCGGTCAACTTTACCGAAAGCAGTAACGGTGGCGCGGTGACATACACAAATAATCAGCCTGTCGCTATCCCTGATAATAGCATTGCTGGGGCCAGCAGCACGATTACCTCTACACACACAGGAGACGCTGGCGTGGTGATTGTTAACGTTGATATTAGTCACACCTACATTGGTGATTTACGTGTTGAGTTGCAAAGTCCTGACGGTCAAAACCTCGTTTTACACGATAATACTGGCGGCAACACTCAAGATATTATTCAGTCATACACGGTTGATATGTCAGGAAGTGACTCAACTGGAGATTGGACGCTTAACATTGTGGACAGCGCAAGAAGCGACATTGGGATCTTGAATACTTGGGGATTAAGTTTCCAGTAATGATACTGTGATCGCACGTCATTTTTAGAGTCTTTATTAAGGCTCTTTTTTTTGGTTGTTGATTGTAAGATTTATGCTGTTTTAACTGGTATCATTACCGTCACTATTTCTGCAATGAATCGACACCATGACGCAAGTGAACAACCCATTACACGGCATAAAATTAGAAACATTACTCACCGAATTAGTCGAACATTATGGCTGGGAAGAGCTGGGAGAGCGTATTAATGTCCGTTGTTTTAAGCATGATCCTAGTATCAAATCAAGCTTACGATTTTTACGTAAAACACTATGGGCACGAGAAAAAGTAGAATATCTGTATCTTAAAACCAATAAGCTGCCCTTGCCTGCTAGAAAGCCACGCGAAGATGGCTATCAAGCCAGTGACAAAACCTTAAGAGCTGCAAAATCACAATCAGCAGATCAAGCCAGCCACAGCAAAAGTGAATCTGACTCTCAAGTCAATGCTCAGATCTGGGGTAAGTAAAGGTGAGTAAAAAGAGGAGCCGTGAGGTTCAAGGTTCCTCTCTTATCATGTTATCGGCGTTAAGAGGTGATAGTCAGCCTCCATGTTGAGGCATAGTTAACTGTCTTTGTTATGCTCACTAAAATGATGTTCACTCATCATGTGCCCAAGTTCAGTTGATTTTGTTTTGAGGTAGTCTTCGTTATAACGATTTTTCCCAACCTGTAAAGGAACTCGCTCAACCACTTCAATCCCAAAGCTTTGCATCGCTTTGACTTTTTTTGGGTTGTTGGTCATTAACCTCACTTTACTCACACCGATCTGCTGCATCATGGGGATGATCATATCGTATGTTCGCATGTCAGCGGCAAAACCTAAACGCTCATTTGCCTCTACGGTATTGGCTCCACCATCTTGCAGTTCGTAAGCGCGGATCTTATTGAGCAGACCAATTCCACGCCCTTCTTGTCGTAGATATAAAATAAAGCCTTGGCCTGCTTCTGCAATGTTTTGCATCGCGGTTTGTAGCTGAAAACCACAATCACAGCGCAAACTAAACAGTGCATCGCCGGTTAAACATTCAGAATGAATACGACCTAGGATAGGACTTTCAAGATCCAATACGCCCAATGTTAGCGCAACGTGCTCTTTGCCCGTTTCGCTATCTTCAAAACCATGCATTTCAAAAATTCCCCAAGGTGTAGGCAATTTAGAAGATGCGATAAATTTAATCGACATGATAAAACCTTAACTACGACTCTCATTGTATGAGACTGCGTAAACCTTAAACATGATCTAACAGTGTGAACAAATGTGTAGATCTCATCACCGTTTGGACAGCGACAATGCAATGTGGTGATAACCGCTGTGACAGACGATGTTTACTCGGCTCGCAGCTTTATTATTTTAATCTGGGTCTTAGTGGTAACACCGGCAATGTCTGAGTATAACCGCAAGAGGTACAACGCCACTTTGATGGTGTGTTACTGCCCAATATTAAGCCAATGCGTACTATTATCACTCACACCTTGCTGATGTGAGTGGATTGCTTGGCCGTGTATATTAAAATGCTTTTGGTGCAAATCCAGTGACTTGCGTAATGCCCATTTCACGTCCCAATGCGGTCATTGGGTGAACCACGACTAAACCTCGTACAGATTTTTTCAACTTACCCATATCGGCTTGCTCAGCATTGGTTAATACACGGCTAAATTTGAGATCCTTTACTGAGGCCCCTTCTTTATTTAACTCGCGCGTCTGCTGTGTTTTAACATTGGCAATGCGCTTTGTTAAGGTGGCAATTTCACGTTTAAATTGAATGATCACACCCGGATCACCGCGTTTTTCAGCTGCTGCTAACTTACGACGAAATTTGTCGAGTTTATCGTTGAGCGTTTGCAGCTCCTGCTTTAAATTCATTTACAAACCTTAAATTTAGATCTTAATTCCGATATAGAGGCCAAGGTAGCCTCAAACGATAACGTCAATTGACTGTATCGAGCCATTATAACAGCATATGGCGTCATTTTACCTAGGTTTATGTTTACCTTACCTGAGATAGTGGATAACTTGGTTATGGCTGCCCCTAAAAACTAAACTAGGATCAGCCAGCTTTTGTTCAAACTTACCATCAACAACCACGTTAACCAGATCCACTATGGCTTGTTGTTCTGGGGTTAATTGTGCGATTAAATAGCCAGTCCATAACCAAATATCTTTATCTGGGCAATGTTGCTTCACTTGCTGTACAAGCGCCAAGATGGCAGGCAAGTTACCAGGAAACAAAGGATCACCACCTGACAATGATAACCCGCGCCGGTAAATGCGAGGATCATTGAGATCGTCGATAATCGTTTGCATCATGTGCTGATCAAACTTGTGACCTGAGCAGGCGTTCCAAGTTGATTGGTTGTAACACCCACGGCATTGGTGCTCACAGCCTGAAACAAATAATGTCGCACGTGTCCCAGGGCCGTTGATCACGTCAGTTTGATAATATTGATGGTAATGCATAGTGCTTATCTCAACCAGCAAAAGGGCTGGCAACTGCCCTTTTGCGCTCCCGTATTAAAGATGCTTTATTCGGCGCTTCACTTCTTCTTGTTTACCATAATTAAAAGGCCTAGCATCTGGGCTGCCTAAATAGCCACATACTCGACGAGTGACTGACACCCGACTTGGCTCATGGTTGCCACATTTCGGGCAAGTAAACCCTTTACTTGTACAGTTAAACTCGCCGGTAAAACCACAGTCATAGCACTCATCGATAGGGGTGTTCGTGCCGTAATAAGGTATTTTTGAATAACTGTAATCCCAAACATTTTCTAGCGCTTCGATATTGTGCTGCATGTTGGGGAATTCGCCGTAACAAATAAAGCCTCCGTTAGCCAGTTGTGGGTAAGGTTGCTCAAAGTCAATTTTATCATAGGGGTTAACGTGCTTTTCAACATCTAAATGGAAGCTGTTTGTGTAGTAGCCTTTTGCTGTGACGCCTGCAACAACACCGTATAACTTGGTGTCAAGATTGCAAAAGCGACTACATAAATTTTCGCTAGGCGTGCTATATAAGCTAAAGGCATAACCAGACTGTGCTTTCCACTGCTCTGTTGCCGCTTTTAAGTATTGGATCACTGCAATGGCTTTATCACGTAAGTGCTGGCTGTCATATAGGTGCGTTGCACTTCCATAGAGCGCATTAATGGTCTCGTGTAATCCGATGTAACCTAATGAAATCGATGCGCGCCCTCGTTTGAAAATAGTAGAGATCTCATCATCAGCGCCTAAACGTACGCCGCAAGCACCTTCCATATACAAAATAGGCGCTACGCGTGCTTTAACTCCAGCTAAACGCTCAATACGAGTATCAAGTGCCTGACGAGCAATCACTAAGCGTTGATCAAGAATACGGTAAAATTCAGCCTCATCGCCTTGTGCTTCCAGTGCTATGCGAGGTAAGTTTAAACTGACAACGCCGAGGTTGTTTCGTCCTTCGTGGATCAACTCACCGTCTTGTTCAAACGTCCCGAGAAAACTACGACAACCCATCGGAGTTTTAAACGATCCCGTGACTTTTTCGACTTGTTCGTAGTTTAAAATATCAGGATACATACGAGTACTGGCACACGTTAATGCTAGCTGTTTAATGTCGTAATTAACGTCTCCTTTTTTATGGTTCACGCCATCTCGGATTGCAAACACCAATTTAGGGAAAACCGCTGTTTTGCGGTTTTTTCCTAAACCTGCAATCCGTACTTTCATGATAGATTGCTGGATCAACCGCGATTCCCAGCAAGTTCCGAGCCCAAAGCCAAACGTCACAAAAGGCGTTTGGCCATTGGCCGTATGCAATGTGTTAACTTCGTATTCCAATGATTGGAATGCATCATGGCACTCTTTTTCTGTTTGTGCTGTGGCAAAGGCCTTGGGATCTGTAATCCCCCAGGTCAATGCTACTTGATGGTGTTTTTGATAACTTTTTTCCACAAAAGGGGCCAATACTTCATCAATACGATTAATCGTGGTGCCACCATAAATATGGCTGGCCACTTGAGCGATGATCTGCGCGGTCACTGCTGTGGCAGTGGATATCGATTTTGGCGTGTCAATCTCGGCATTACCCATCTTAAATCCGTTCGTCAACATGCCACTGAGATCAATGAGCATGCAATTGAACATCGGGAAAAAAGGCGCATAATCTAAGTCATGGTAATGGATCTCTCCGCTTTCATGCGCTGCGACGACATTTTTGGGTAAAATGTGGCATTTGGCATAATGTTTAGCGACAATCCCTGCGAGTAAATCCCGCTGTGTTGGGATCACTTTGGCATCCTTATTGGCATTTTCATTCAGCAAGGCGGCATTGCTTTGTTCCACTAAACCCCGGATCTCTTTATTTAAGCGGCTACTGGCTTCTCGATTAACGTCTCTATCATGACGGTATTCAATATATACCCGCGCCAAAGACTTATAAGGCCCTTCCATTAACTGGTTTTCAACGAGATCTTGCAGATCATGAATATGAATATCAGCGACATGGTCCACTAACCCTGTTATACGATTCGCGATCTCGGTGGCATACGCACCGTCATCAATGCCTATCGAATTGGCCGCCGCCATGATGGCATCTTTAATTCGGGTTTTATCAAAAGGTGCACGGTAACCATCGCGTTTAATAACCACAGGCATTAAATCATTCCTCATTACGTCTACGCCAAAATACTATATATGGTATTTATAAGCTTTAAAATCACAATATGTGCGCATTAAGCTACAAAAAAACCATCAGCACTTTGATCCAGATCATCATTTTAAACATCGTAGATAATGAGCGTGCATTACTGAGCGCAATGACACCGAACCGTGAATATGCGCTTGACGTCAGCTGATAACATCGTTATTGAGGGAGGTCTGGCAATATAAAGCGCCAGTGTGTGATGAGAAAGCCTGCCGATTAACAAGGCTAACTCAGCACTGGGATTGAGCTTAGCCGCGCTTAATGTGGCTTTGACAATGCCAAGTAACTGTTCAGTTGACCGGTTGGCTGTTGGTGCTCTCCAGACATTGCCGCCAATTGCATTAATGACTTTAGCCCTTGATATTGACTGTTTTGCTGGTCGGTCAAAACGCGATCTGTTGCGAGTAATGTGTTGAGATCATTTGCGACACGATTTGCTTTTTGGGCAACTATAGGCGATTGAATGGTGTCCATTGTCGCCATCACCCATGCCGCTTCATCTAATGTGGTGCCCAGCGTTTTGTCATCTGCGCTATCTGTTAATGTTGCCCGCTGCTCATCGATAAATGCCGATAAAGACTGCGAATGTGTCGAAGGAATATCAAAACCACTGTCACTTAAGCGATTTAGCTGCCCTTGCGACAAAATACCATCTTGGTACAAGCGTTGGATCAAACTCGGTAATTTTTCACTGCTAAAGTCACCCGTTTGAAAAAAGTCTCGCGCCATCGCCTCTATTTTTTGCGCCCTTTGGGCTCGTGGTGATAACACCAGCTCTGCATCGCTATTATTGTTGTTATGGCTGGCTGAAGTTGAAGCGAGCTTATCTGTGACAGGCGCACTAAGGTTAGACGCACTATGGTTAGGCGCACTTTGCTGGGTCGTGGTGCCATAAGCATCAGCAAGAGAGCCGCTAATGATTGGTTTATTGAGATTTGTTAAAGAGTTCATCGTCAAAAATTCGGCACAGAGTTAATCGTAGATAAGATTAAGCAGGAAATGTGCCGCTTTAGTTAACTGCGGTCTGAACGATTACTTTTGATTCAATTGCTGGGTTAATGTCAGACAAAGTGTGCGCAAAGATTCCAGCTCAGCACTCGTCATACTGACCTGATCTAATAACGTTTTTTTTTGTGATAATGCCTCTTTTTGTAAATTGCGGCCGGTGTCAGTCAAGGCAATCACTTTTTTACGCTCATCGGTTTCATCGGGCAAGCGCTGCAAAAATTGCTTACTGTCCAAACGCTTAATTATCGGAGAAAGCGTACCTAAATCGAGTCGCGTTGCTTGTGATAACTGCGTGATACTGGATCTGTCTTTTAACCATAACGCCTGCATCACCAAATATTGTGGATATGTCAGCTCATGTTGCTCAAGCAAAGAGCGATATGCACGCATAAGAGCATTGCCCGCGGTGTAAAGCGCAAAACACACATTGTCTGACAAACCATTTTGCTGATCGTGCTGATCCACGTCGTTCTCCGTATATACTGTGATTTCAAGCCACCATCTTAACTGACTCCAGATCACAACACTAGCTTACTGACAATTAATTTGCGCGCAAAGTATTTGCATCTATTTTCGAGTTTCGCTATGATGCAGGCAATTACTTTGCGCACAAACAAAAAACAGGAATCACTATGAACGCTAAACAAATACAGCTAAAGTCACGCCCTGAAGGTCTTCCTACCGCAAGCAACTTTGTTGAAGCAGACGTCGCCCTTGCAGCGATAAAACCCGGTGAATTTTTAGTTAAGAACACTTGGATGTCTGTTGATCCGTATATGCGTGGGCGCATGATCGACAGAAAAAGTTATATTGCCCCTTTTGAAATTGGTGCCGTGCTAGAAGGCGGAGCCATTGGTGAAGTTATCGAATCTAACCACAGTCAATTTCCTGTCGGTAGCTTGGTTAACAGTATGCACGGCTGGCGCAGTCACTTTGTGACTGATGGCACAGAGATCACAGCGTTACCAAACACGCCAATTGATGAATCACACTTTTTAGGTGTATTAGGCATGCCAGGGATGACAGCTTGGACGGGTTTGAACCGCATTGCGGCTTTAAAAGCAGGTGAAACCTTGTTTGTGTCTGCAGCTTCGGGTGCAGTCGGTAGTATTGCGATCCAAATCGGTAAACTTATGGGCGCGCGCGTTGTTGCATCTGTTGGTTCTGATGAAAAAGCTCAGCACGTAACCTCATTAGGTGTTGACGCTGTGATCAACTACAAAAGCTGTGGCGATCTTAGCGCGGCATTAGCCACCGCGGCGCCAGAAGGAGTTGATGTTTATTTTGAAAATGTCGGCGGCGATCATTTAGCCGCGGCATTAAATAATATGAACGATCATGGTCGTATTGCGGTATGTGGCATGATCGCACAATATAACGACACGACCCCGACTCCTGGACCGGCCAATTTAGCTCAAATCATCATGAAAAAGCTCAAAATTGAAGGCTTTATTGTGTTCGAACATTGGGCACATTACCCAGAGTTTGCTCAGCAAATGGGCCAGTGGCTAGCCGAAGGAAAAATCGTAGCAGAGCAAACGATTTATGAAGGGCTTTCTCAAGCACCTGAAGCATTTATTGGTCTGTTTGAAGGTAAAAACCGCGGTAAAATGCTGGTAAAACTGGGCTAATAATTACCACCTAAGCCTATTCATGTTGGGTTATATCAATCAATAAAAGGGCCGTAAGGCCCTTTTTGCTGATGGTTACACTTCGCTATGGCCCTGAGGATGTGACGCATTATCTTGTTCAATACTCGCTTTTGAAGGATCTTCGCCCCTCATTTGATAAGGCGCCAACGCAGCATTGATAAGGTGGGCAACTTGTTCGACCGCCGCCTCACCTGCTGCAATCGCTTCATCAGCACGATGAAACTCCATGGTTCCGATCCTAGCGAGATCAGGCACAATGCAAATATCAGGTGGATCACCCATTAATCGTGCCCTTTTATGGCGCTGCTCTAAAATATCCATCGACTGATTCATAACACCTAACATGCCTGGGTTTGGCGCGTCACTATTATCAAACTTATGGCTTAATTTATCGGTCAAGCCAGTGATATAGTCTCGACCTCGCGCTAACAATTCTGTAAAGCCCTGCTCTTCTTGATTACTTTCCGCTGCTTTTTCTTCCGTCGTAGGGTGGTTACTTTTCATGTTAACCGGTAACACTTGCATGCGGCCGCGGCGCAAACCATGAAGATCGACCGCGATAACAATGTCCACTCCCATGGCTTTACTGACCGATACCGGCACAGGGTTAACAACTGCGCCATCCACTAACCAGCGATCGCCCATCTTCACTGGCGACAAAATGCCCGGCATTGAGCATGAGGCCCTCACAGCTTGTTGTAAGTTGCCTTCAGTAAACCAGATCTCTTGCCCTGAATAAAGATCCGTTGCGACGGCTGCAAAAGGTTTTTTAAGTTGCTCTATTTGCAGATCGCCAATGCTCTTTTGGAGCACATCAAACACTTTGTCGCCACTTATCAAGCCACCTTTACGCCAGCTAAAGTCCATCAAACCCAATACGTCCCAACTGCTAAAACTGCGGACCCAATCTTCTAATTCAGATAAGTTATCATTTGAATAAGCCGCGCCGACAACCGCCCCAATAGAACACCCGGCCACTTTATCTGGAAACACTCCAAGCTTAGCCAAGCCGTTTAATACGCCAATATGCGCCCAACCTTTTGCAGCGCCGCTGCCAAGTGCAAGCCCAATTGTCACCGGATCATTTTTTTCTGACACAAGTTACTCTCCTCTTGTTGCAATTACCCACATCCTACCTGATCGCAAGATCATATGTGGTTTTCATCGCCTTTAAGATAAACTTCATCGCTAATCATAGCTCTGTACTCTTTATCTGGGTATAATGCGCGGTCAGATTATTTTAGGAGTTCACCTTTGCAATTTACCGATTTTTCACTGGATCAACGTCTACTACAAACATTAAAACACATGGGAATAGACACTCCAACCGAGATCCAGGAACAAGCCATACCGATAGCCCTCGCAGGCAAAGATCTAATGGCATCATCTAAAACAGGATCAGGTAAAACATTAGCGTTTTTGTTACCTGCTATGCAACGGATGATCTCGTGTAAAGCATTGAGTAAACGTGATCCACGCGCGGTCATTTTACTGCCAACACGTGAGCTTGCCACGCAGGTGTATAGTCAATTGCGCTTGCTGGTGGCTAACACACAGTTTAAAGCAACTAAGATTTTAGGTGGCGAAAACTTTAATGATCAAGCTAAAGCGTTAGCACGCGATCCACATTTTGTGGTGGCAACTCCTGGTCGCTTAGCCGATCACCTTGCACAGCATCATTTGCATCTTAATGGGCTTGAACTGCTTATTTTTGATGAAGCTGATCGTATGTTAGATCTCGGTTTTGCTGATCAGCTTAAGCAAATTAACCAAGCAGCAGATCACAAGCGTCGACAAACATTAATGTTTTCAGCAACATTAGATCATGGCGATGTAAACGACATTGCCGCTGAATTACTGAAGTCACCCGAGCATGTTGCCATTGGCGCCGGAAATTTAGAGCATAAAGATATTACTCAACGGATCTTCTTGTGTGATCACCTCGATCATAAAGAAGCCTTGCTGACACGTATTTTAAAAAGTGAACAGCAAAAACAAATCATTATTTTTACAGCGACGCGGCAAGACACCGATCGCCTCGCTAAAAAACTGGCCGATAATGGCTTTAAGACTGCTTCACTCAGTGGTGAATTAAAGCAAAATGCACGCAACCAAATTATGGATGAATTTAGCCGAGGTTTGCAGCAGATCTTAGTGACAACAGATGTCGCTTCTCGCGGGTTAGATTTATTGAATGTGTCTTTAGTGATTAATTTTGATATGCCAAAGTTTGCTGAAGAATATGTGCACCGGATCGGTCGTACAGGCCGTGCAGGCGCTAAAGGTGACGCTGTATCGTTAGTAGGACCTAAAGATTGGGTGAACTTTACGCAAGTGCAAAATTTCCTGAATAAGCAATTTGCTTTTAGTGAACTCGAGGGTTTAAAAGGTAAATTTACTGGTCTTAAAGACCAACCTAAAAAGACCCAAAAAACCAAAGCCAAAAATGTAAAGAAAAAAGCGAGCAATGCGAAAAAGAAATCAGCCGCAAAAGCCAGTGCTAATCGTGATAAACGCTTTGCTACCGGCGTTGATATTGGTGATGCCCCAATGTTGAGAAAACCTAAATCTAAACTACAAGATCTACCTGAAGATTAATCCTGCAATAGACGGGGCATGAAAATCATGCTCCCCGTTATGTAACTGCTTCTTATTTTTTCGTTTTCTTTAACCAATGCGTATCCGCACTATTAATATATTCTGCCGTCTCTTTTTGCCAGGTATCTCGTACGCCCAAGCTATAATTTAAATAGAGTTTATCATTCACAATTGTGAAGGCATGAGGATCGGTGTCGACCACAAACCCTTTTGACATACCGTAAGCACAATAACCACCATACTGTGGTAAATAATGCTGTTGATCTTGTTCAAATAATTCTTTGTTTTTTTCACTACTGAAATACCAGTGTAGATCATGATATTCGCTACTGAACTTAGACAAACCTTTTACAGGTTTATTTTCAGTAAAGTATGCGACTACATCGTATCCATTAACGGCTACCCCATTATGTTGTAAAGTAGGTTCGTTACCTAAACTACTACAACCAGCCATTGCGAGACTTAAAGAAAGTCCTACTAATTTTTTACTCAATGTCATCATTATTATCTCTTAAAGATCCTAATCCTATTAGACCGATAAAATACAATAAGCCTTTCATTCACAACTTAGATTTTTCGAGACAATTATCTTCATTTTCACTTAATAAGTAGTCAATGGTTTGATCAAAACTGTCGAGTTGCTTTAAAGACATCAAACGTTTTAATCGATAAATGAGATCATTACTTAATTCTATATGTGACTTTTTACGTCGTTTTTTTATTTGTGCTAATTCTTTTCGGATCATACGCCAGCCATAATCGCTAAAGTGATCATTGAGCAATACATTTAAATACTGCAGTGCCTCACTGTCGTCTTGCTTATCTTTATGTTTTTTTGCCATTAATGAAAGCTGCGTTGATAAAGTAATAAATTTTAATTCTTGATCCTTTTTGCTTTCAGCATAATTAAACCATTCGAGCCGATGATCTTTTTTGTTCTGTAAAATAATGCGATACATCAGCGGGATCGCCACAAGCAACTCATCTGCTTGCAGTAGTAATAGTTTTCTGCCTTTTACTGGCGTTACGCCATGATATCGCCATTGCTGCTTTGTGTAATTCATCACGTGTTCTTTTAATTTGTAATTTATGGTTGCACCATTTTAATGGGTGTTTTAGTCAAGCTACCTCATTGAAGCAAGCTTTCACACTCATTTTACGCATTTAATCACATCAGTCACCTTTAAAATGGTTATACCATCATTATCTATATTCACTCTCTCACGACAGATTATCTAGATTAATCGGATAAAATAATAACGCTGACAATGGCAACTAAAGGCATTATTTGGATAAATAAACCGCATTAAAGGCTGCTTTGTTTAAATAACATTCACTACCAGTGATAATGACGATTATCACTGGTAGTGAATGTGCATAATAGCTACAATAAGGCTTCTAAATTTGGGCTGATCGAGGCATTTGAGAGTAATGAATAATAAAATTAACCCAATTACCAAGCCAAATAATACCGAGTTACAGCCTGATCAAAGCTTCTATCAAGAGCAGCAATTACCCTTATCAATACTCAATGATTTCGAACGAGCAGCAGAAGAAACTCGTTACGAAATTTCTGACAATACCCGACGGGTTTATCGGGGGTCGTTCAGCATTTTTAGCCGTTATTGTGACAACCATCATTTGAGTGCTTTGCCTGCAGATCCCCGTACGGTGATTGCTTTTCTCGGTCATCAAAAAGAAATATATCAAGCGCGTAATGGGCAGCAATTATCGACTCAAACGATTAATACCCGATTAGCTGCGATCCGTTTCTATCACATTCAAGCCCAATACCCTTCCCCGACTGAACACCCTTTGGTCGTCAGAGTGATGCGCGGATTAATGCGTAATCAATATCGCAGTGTCAGCGATTACGATCAACAACCGATTATGTATGATGAACTTGAAATGTTGATCCAAGAGATCGATAAACGATCGCAACCGCTCAGCCGCATAAGGGATAAAGCGATTATTCAATTAGGGTTTCAAGGAGGTTTTAGACGTTCTGAATTGGCGAATATGAAAGTCAGTCATGTTAGCTTTTTAAGAGATAAACTGAAAATAAGACTGCCCTACTCTAAAAGTAATCAGCAAGGACAAAGAGAATGGAAGGTATTGCCTAAAGCAGAATGGTTATCGGCTTATCAAGCTGTTAAAGAATGGTTGGAGTTGACTAAATTGACTGATGGTCACTTATTCCGTTCGATCAGCAGGGACGGCAAAACAATCAGGGATTATCAACAAACCAGCGCACAAACAGGTAGAGGGTTTCTCCGTGGGGATGATATTTACCAGCTGATCAAACGTTACTGTCAAAAAGCGGGGCTGGATCCTCAATATTACGGCGCGCACAGTTTACGCAGTGGTTGTGTAACACAACTACATGAAAATGAAAAAGATCACCTCTACATTATGGCACGTACAGGCCATACCGATCCGCGTTCATTGAATCACTATTTAAAACCAAATGATTAAAAAAGCCAGCATGAATGTGATCAAGGTTAAAACGGTTTAAAATAGTTTGCAACATTTGCGTGTGCGCGTTTGTTTATCGCTATCATTTTCTACTATCGTTTTTAGCATATTCGGTATCACTGATATTCTTGGATCTACTGTCAAAGCTTAAGTCATCGCATCATTTTTTAACAACGACAGATCTGATCCAAATTTTCGATGTAGTTGATGAATAATTCTCACTGCCAGCGAATGGGAAAATAACACGATGATTAAGGCGGCGATACATTGTGCTTGTTTATATAAATGGTTATACCATCTTTTTGTGTTACTGATACAACTGCTGTACTTTTACTGTACGGTACTGTAAAGTTTTTCATTCCTAAGAGTATTAATGGTAACTGAAAAAGAATTTTATATTTTGGCTCATCAAAAATTGAAAACGATCACCGTGCATCACTCATTGACCTTGAGTAAAAAGAGAGGTTGTTCAACATCGATAGCAATTCTGACATAGGGGGCCGGTCAGAAATTATCTTTGACAAGATCCCAATCCAACCTTATTTTAAGTGAGCTTTACTATTTTAGCGTCATCAAGAGGTACGCTTTACTAAGTGAATATGGTCAGCGGGTTATTAAAATGGACAAGGACAAAACCCTTCAATAGTTTCTCCTGTGATCGGGTGATGAAACACCAACCGACTTGCATGCAACATGAGTCTTGGCGCTAAAGCATGAGAATATGCAGAGCCGTAAAGATCGCAGCCAATAATGGGGTGGCCGATAGATTGAGCATGGATCCGTAGCTGGTGTGTTCGACCACTCTCAGGGGTAAATTCTACTCGCGTAACTGTGGTGGTAGCACAGTTCAGCACGGGATCGTTATGTTGCTTTCTTGCCTTATCAGCTACAAGGTAGCGCTCAGTAGCCAAAACTTGGTACACCGATCGCGCAGCTTTGCCCTCCAACTCACATAATTTCATCCGTGGAAAATGAGCTCTGGCTATCGCGGCGCAGATCACCCCTTGCTGCACTTCGATCTCTCCTAATAATAAAGCGGTATATCGCTTTAACACACTGCGCTCACTAAATTGGCGACACAACAATGCATTAATGGATTTGTTTAGTGCAATAAGCATGATCCCTGATGTGCCAAAATCAAGGCGATGTACTAAAGTACAACCGGGGAAATCTTGAACTAAACGATAATGCACAGAATCTAAATTGGCAGGATCTTTACCTGAAAGAGACAATAATCCCGAGGGTTTATTGATAAGTAATAAATGCTCATCTTGGTAAAGGATCGTGATGGGTGTTTGACAAGGAGGCGCGATAAATTGATCTGCAACCGGGTTCATTAACAACTCCAATGTGCGAGTAGCACTTATAATAAATATTTGTGTAAATTAATCATCAACATGCATATAAAGTCATTGTTAAAAGTCAAAACCCGACAATTTTTTAACCCCTAAGCATAACCATTCATTATTGTGCATATTATGCTATGGCAACTTGACTCAGCTATTTTAATAAAAAGACAAAGCTGTCAACGCTGTGTTGTTTACTTTATGAGGCTATTATCCGTTTATTCGTATGATAATTGAACGAAAAAAACGTTTTTACATTGCTACGTCAAACGCTTCAATGCCGATAAATACGTTTGGCGTAATTCCATTAACCCCTCACTATCGCGTTGGTGACGACTGCGGCCTTGCAATGTTGAACCAATAAAGAGTGCAAACCACGATGTGAGCAGTTGAGCATTTTCTGGCTCACCCGCGGCAGCTAATGCGAGCGCGGCAACTTCAGCGGTGCCCAGTTGAAAATCTCTTGCTCCTTTACGGATAGCGTATGAAGCTGCAGTGTCTGGAGAAAATGAAAACAACGGCAGTGAATGTAAATAGTCACTTTTGCGGAACATTTTAATCGCTTCACGCCAGCTACCATCTAACACAATAAACAGTGGTTGCTTATTGTGCACTTTTTTGATGTCGCAAGGCTCAAGTTGACTTACCACCGCTTGCCCTTCAACAGCGTACTGTGATGGAAAAATCACATAGGGTTGGTAGCGGGGATCATTGATGATCGATAACATTTTTCGATTCGGCTCGTTTCTTGACCAAATGAATGCATGGGTGTCAGGTATGAGATCAGCGATGAGTCGGCCGCTGTTACTCGGCTTAAGGACTTCATCATCATACATGATCAATAAAAAAGCCAGTTCACTCTTTACTTGTTGGCGGTAAGCGCAGGTGCACAATGGCTCAGCCAGTAAACAAGATTGGCACCGAATAACATTTTTTCCTCTTGCTGTAAAAGGCTTGGAAGAAATGGCTTTACGATACTCATACAAATGATGGACAGCATGTTTAGGCAACATCTAAGGGATCCTATTGAATGATAAACCAGCGTCTATACGTAAAAAAGCCTACTCATTAGCAGGCTTTTGGGCATCGTGGTGATAAATAATTACAATATACGTCTTAAGAGAAAATCTGCTTTTAAGCGTTTAATACGTTTCATGATCTTCCTAACTGGTGCAGGATAATTATGCAACGTCTCTATTTGTGAGTAATGATAAAGCCGTTCTGTATGTTGCAAAATATGGGCTTGCTCTGCGTCAAACTGTGCTTTCCAACTTTCGCTATCATCTTGAATTAACAATCCATTTTCTAGATCTAACGCCCAAGCCCGTGGATTTAAATTACTGCCCGTGATCAGGTGTCGCTTGCCATCAGCACTGATCCCTTTAAGGTGATAACTATTGCGTGCATCTTTCCATAAGTGAATATTCAATTGGCCTTTTTCAATAGCCCATTGCTGACGCTTAGCAAATTTTCGTAGCGATTGCTCATACATATATGGCAATGCACCTATGGTTGAGAACGTCTCTTCTGGCGGAATGTAAAAATCATTGGCTGTTTTATCACCCACGACGATATCAATCCGTTTTCCCTTCCTAAGATGCTTGGCTAAAGCGCGCGCTAAAATATACGGCGGGTTAAAATATGGCGTACAAATGAACAGTGATTCTTCTGACTCTTCCACCATAGCGACCACCACTTTATTGAGCTTATTCTTTTTACGACCAAGCCCTACAATTGGTGTCACGCGGCTGCCAATTTTACTGGCAGAAAACTGATACTCAGCTTTAGATAAACGGTGTTTTAAGCTGCTCACTTCCGTTTTAGTCGGTAAATGCTCTTTATCTTTAGGTTGTGTTAACGAGCTCACCGCGGGATCGTTAACCAAATAGGTTTGGATCATTTCACGCATGCTGTGGGCTAATTCTGCAGAGCTTATGACATGATAACGATCAAAGCGGTATTTTTCATCTTGATGTAGATAAATATTGTTCACACTCGCGCCACTATAAATGACGGCATCATCAACAATAAAACCTTTTAGATGCAAGACTCCCATAAATTCACGTGATTTTACTGGCACACCTAAAATATCAATTTTATGCTCAGCGGCTTCATTGACCTTGCGATACATAAAGTAGTTACCGCTGTCACCTTTATGGCCGATAAGTCCCCGCCTTGCGCGGTGAAAATCCACCAAGACTTTAATATCCAGCTCAGGATTACGCTGCTTAGCGTCCATCAAAGCACTGAGCACTTCTCTACCCGCTTCATCATCTTCCAAATAAAGCGCAGCAATGTACACAGAATGCGTGGCGATTTCGATACGCGTGAGCAGTTCTGCTTTTAGTGCTTTTGGGGTTAATAACCATTGTAACGATTCTGGTTGTAACGGTATACCACCGAGCTGACTCAGCAAGGTATTCTCCTTAATAATGCTTACCATCTATGACAAGTGCTTGGCATGAGCGCTGACACAGTGCGTTGTTGTGTACACTCTCAGTGAACTTGAAATACAGTCTCACAGATAACCGTTGATGCACGATGGTGTATGTTGGGATCTTTACGCTGCGTTGTGAGTCATTGATGTGTGGTCGTAGCCATCACATCGCTGCTTGATGCTGGCACGAATACTCGCTGCATCAGTTAGCTCATCAGCCGGCCAATAACAAGGTTATGTTTCACTCAGCAGCTTAGTCATGCTGATGATAATCCTTGGGCGCTGACCGTGACATTAAAGATCCTCTTAGATTGAGCATAGAAATTACCGATTAAACACGCGTTGAGCAAGTACTTTCTATTAAATAGCGCTTTAGTGCGCATAAAACAGCAGCTTCAATACTTTTTAACGCTACGACTCAACATCTGAGCTGGACAATCACCTCTATACAATGTCACAGTCGTGTTCTATAACGATGCTGATGGTGGCCGTTTTGGATAATCATGCCGCCCGTTTTATCGAGGAGCCAATGAAATTAACACTATTACTGACTCTGTTAAGCGCTTTATTCGCAGCGTGGATCATATTTCATTTTAAAGCCCAATTAGGGCTGCTCATGTTGCCACTTTTTTTAGTGTTAGTGGCTGTGATCACATTGATATTATATCGACTAATGGAAAAAGATGATCCAGAACAATCAGACTAATGCAGCCCATTTTGCTAAGGAGCACTTTTGAGCTTCAATACCCGATTTATGTTAGCCTTACTATTGGCGCTATCCACTGAGCTGACAGCCGCAGAATTGACGCTGCCATTGCCACAAAATACCGCCCAAATTGCGATAAAATATCGCCAACAGCATGATCAATTCGATCACAACGCCAACACGCTCTTTACTCCCGCCAGCACCATGAAACTACTCACCGCAGTAGCCGCCACGGCCAGTCTTGGTCATGACTTTAGGTATCAAACACAAGTGTTGAGTCTACAGCCTCCTAAAAATGGCGTCATTACTAGCGATGTTTATATTGTTTTTTCTGGCGATCCCAGCCTTACCAGCACCGACATTCAAGCTTTGTTAGCTAAATTGGAGCAGCGAGGGGTTAATCGGATCACCGGTGATATCTACCTTGTTGGGCAAGGATCTACCTTATTACATGCGCCTGGCACAGTTTGGGATGACTTAGGGATCTGCTACGCCGCGCCGGTATCGAGTTTCATCATTAATAAAAATTGCTTTAAAGCACAATGGGCGCCCAAACGTACTGAGCCGAACGGATCACTCACATTACAAAGCTCGCAGCCTGTGAGCATTAAAAGCAATGCGGTATTTGATAGCACTTTACAACAACCATTTTGCGATCTCACGTTAACGCGTTTAAGACACAATCAGTTTACCCTAGAAGGGTGTTACCCGGGATCTCAAGCGCTCACCCTCAATATTGCCATTACTGATCCCGCGCGTTTTGCACAAGATAAATTAACGCAAATGATTGAGCAAAGTGAAATTAAATTAACGGGCCAAGTTAAGCTTTCATCCCACTCCCCGGCACACTTACAACGCTTAGCACTACACCAGTCGGCGCCATTAACGGCGCTAATTAACACGATGCTATTAACATCAGATAATCTGATCGCAGACAGCCTGCTTAAACGCTTAGGGCAACAAATCTATGGCGCGCCTGGCACTTTTACCAAAGGAAGCGCCGCGATGACATTGATCTTATCGCAGCTTGGTATTGATATGTCTGATGCCAATATTGTCGATGGCTCAGGTTTATCTCGCTATAACTTGCTCAGCGCTAATCATATTGCTGACGTACTCGCCTTAGTAAAGCATGATCCTGCTTACCATAACGTACTCAACTCGCTGCCCATTGCGGGTGAAACCGGTACGCTACGATATAAAAAAGGATACACAAAATCGCCACTTAAAGGGCATGTGCTAGCAAAAACGGGCTCGATGTCAGGAGTATCAAATATCGCGGGATTCATCAAACAAGCAGGTAAAATAACAGCCAGTTTCGTCATACTGCAAAATGGTGTGAGCCCTCAAAGCTCAGGATCTGAGCCATTAAGTATGGACGTTCTGTTATTGCAACAATACCTTGGCCAGCCGCCATTATTGAGCCACTGAGTTTGGTTGCACTTGGTTATAAAGACAGTAAAAGCCTGCGCTTAACCATAAAAACGCAGGCTCAAAACAACACTAAAACAGTGCTTCATCCATCGCCATTATGGCGCTGTCGCCAGCCATGACTTGCGATAAATGATACTCGGCTTTTGCAAGTAATTTATCAAAATAGAAGCGGCTCAGCTGCTGCTTTTGTCGTGTAAAGTTATTATCGCTATGATGATGCGCAGCATTACTCATCGCCAACCAAAAGTAACCATAAAGGCTATAGCCAAAGGCATCAAGGAAATCGACCGCACAAGCATTAACTAAGGCAGGTTGAGTTGACTTGGCATCATTGACATCTTTTGCGACATCCATAAGCTTGTTAAACAATTGAGTCATGGTGGTTTTATCTTCTGCAGCCACATGCTCAAACGCTGCCATTTTTATTTGGTGCTCCGCTATAAACTCAGTGAGTGCACTCAGGTTGTCTCCTGTGACTTTTCTTCCAAGAAAATCGATTGCTTGAATGCCATTAGTTCCTTCATAGATCTGCGCTATCCGCGTATCGCGTACAAGTTGCTCAATGCCGGTTTCGCGGATATAACCGTGGCCACCAAACACCTGTTGCGCCATGATTGCTGCATCTAAACCACGATCACTTAAAAACGCTTTTGACACTGGCGTCAGCAAACCCGCATAACGGCTAGCTTTAGCTTGTTGCACTGGATCGTCAGCGTATTTAGCCAGATCCAATTGTTGTCCGGTATAAACCGATAGTGCACGTCCCGCTTCTGTTAATGATCTTATCGTTAACAACATTCGCCTAACATCACCGTGAACCAAAATAGGATCGCTTGTCGCTCCTGTAGAGGATCCACCGGCGGCCACTCCTTGCAAACGATCTTTTGCGTAATCAGCTGCCATTTGATAGGCAGCTTGAGAAGTCCCTAACCCTTGGATCCCAATGGCAAGGCGCTCATAGTTCATCATCGTGAACATACATACTAAACCGCGATCGGCTTGGCCTATCAAGTAGCCTTGTGCAGCATCAAAATTCATCACACAAGTCGCCGAACCTTTAAGGCCCATCTTATGCTCAATCGATCCGACAGTGACGCCATTGTGTTCGCCTAAGCTGTTATCTGGATTAACTTTGATTTTAGGCACTAAAAATAATGAGAGCCCCTGACTGTTTGGTAGCTTCGCTAGCACTAAATGGATCACGTTATCCGTTAAATCATGATCGCCACCGGTGATAAAAATTTTACTGCCAGTCACCTCATAACTGCCATTATCATTAGGCACGGCTTTGGTGCGTATATTACGCAGATCAGATCCCGCTTGCGGCTCTGTCATGTCCATTGCACCCGACCATTCACCGCTGTACATCATCGGCAAATACTGCTGTTTGAGAGCTTCAGTGCCATGAGCGTGGATCGCCAGCGCCGCACCGGCAGTTAACGAGCCGTACAATGCAAATGCATTACATGCCGCGTAACCCATTTCATCGACCAACACGCCAAGCATTTTTGGCATGCCCATTCCACCAAGCTCAGGATCACCACACAATCCGACCCAGCCACCTTCTGCGTATTGACGGTAGACTGCTTGATAACCATCGGGTGTGATCACCTTATCATCTTCAAAACGAACCCCTTGCTCATCGCCACTGCGGTTTATAGGGTGAATGAGTTCTCTGCTGATCTTGTCTGCTTCATCTAAAATGGCGACAGCCGTGTCGAGATCCACAGACTCTGCCATGGCAGGCAATTGAGACCAAGTCTGGGTGGCATCAAAAACATCTTCAAGAAGAAAGCGCATCTCTGCTAATGGGGCGTTGTAAGGGTTCATATCATGCTCTTAAACGGTAGATTTAAACAACTGTTTAACCTATCAGATCTCACCAAAAAAGGAAGGCATTTATTGATAATTTTTCTAGATGGCTTTAGTGACGCATCAACCACTAGCGAAATTGAAGTCTATGTGAGAGGCTAAATTGAGCGATATGTCGATGACCGCATAATAAAATCGCTGGCAATGAAGGTTAAACTGAGCTGTGCAGGATCTCAATGATGAATATGGACCGTTCACTTGCTCGAGCCTCTATGGGGAAGTTCACCTTGGTATTGGCTTAACACCTCTTTGCTCGTCACTTTACTTTTGCAGGTGGGCTCAACTTAGAAAACAATAAAAATCATACACTTTGTTTATACATCCTTGTGCCTATATTGCTAACAAATTGTATTAAAAAAGAAAGGTAACGCCCTATTAGATATACGTGATCTCAGATGGATGGCTTGGTCTATGGGATCGCGTTGTCTGATGGAGTCAGTGCTTATGGTTAATCAACTTGCAACCATAAGCACGTTCTCAATTTATTACCACATCAAGTCATCTGGGATCACGTAATCAGCATACGGATCATCTTCTTCTACCGCTGCAGTATTTTCTTCCTGTGTCCACATATAACCAACCCAAGCAGGCACCAGAAAATGAACCCGTTCGACCAGCTTATGCGGAACTAAGTAGTTCACTTGCTCGTGTCTCACTATGCCTAAGTGCCCTTTTAATAGTTCACTTTGTCTTTGTTGATCCACGTATAAAGCATAAATCTTCTTCTCAAATGTGAAGTTAAACTTAATGTCTGCGTCTTTTGCAGAAGTCATCGCCAGTTTTTTAAACTCGGTGACTAATCCACGCACTAAGCCTTTTTCTGATGCTTCATTAAAACGCTGCTCATTTAATTGCTTATCTTTTTCGATTTGTGCCAATTTTTTAGCGGCTATTTCTTGTTTTAGTGCTGCACTGCCATCATCAACTTTTGCTTTCTTATCGCGACGCTTTTGAGTTTTGGTGTCTCTTACTTTTTGCTTACTCACTAAGCCTGCTTTAAGTAGCTGTTCCTGAAAAGGGTTTGCCATATTTAATCATCTCTCATTTAACATTATTTCTAATTAATTAAGCCTATTTTGGCGGTAGCCTCTCAAGCAACTGACCAGCAGTGGCAGATAGTGCACACCTGTTATGTCGATTGCTTGAGCTTTGTTGACGATATTAGCTCTTAATATCAGTTATTGCAGCAATGGATAAGCCCGGCGTGTCATTTTTGCCGTCTTGGACCTAAAACACGAGACATGATGTTATGCAATACTTCGGTGGATCTCGTGAAGTGCTTTAAGGGGATCATGGGCTTGTGTAATTGGGCGACCTATTACGAGGTGATCAGAGCCTGCTGCTAGCGCTTGCGGCGGTGTCATCACACGGTGTTGATCGCCTTTCTCGCTGCCCACAGGTCGGATCCCAGGTGTGATCAATTGAAAATCCTGACCAAATCGTGCTTTTAACACGCTGGCTTCTTGGGCGGAACATACTACGCCATCTAAACCAGCTTGCTGCGTTAATTGTGCTAAACGCAATACGTGCTCTGCTGCGGGAACATTAATTCCTAGCAATTGAAGTTCGGCGTCACTCATGGACGTAAGTACTGTGACTGCGATCAGCAAAGGGGCTGAGTCACCATATTGCTCTAGCGCTCGTTTAGCCGCTTCCATCATTGCCACTCCGCCAGAGGCATGAACATTGGTCATCCATACACCTAACTCTGCTGCTGCGCAAACCGCTTTTGCAACTGTATTAGGAATATCATGGAATTTTAAATCGAGAAACAAATCAAAGTTTCGTTGGTGAATGTCACGGATGATCTGTGGACCAAATAAAGTGAACATTTCTTTACCAATTTTAAGGCGGCACAGATCAGGATCGAGTTTGTCAATCAAGTGCAAAGCATCGTTTCTATTATTGTAATCTAATGCCACCAAAATAGGTTTTTTTGTCATTTTCTCTCCAATCGCTGTGCGGTTAAGTCATATTTCTAAGATGTAGGGTAATGCTGTTTAAAATCAATAATACCTGAGTTGGCTTATTCCCCATCAAGCCCTTTGATCCGTTTGATACTGCCCCAGTTTTTACAAGAAGGGCATTGCCAATAAAGCCTGTGTGACGGAAAACCACACTCTCCACAACGGTAAGCAGGCCTAAATTTAATTTGTTGTTCAACCAATTGCTCCAGCATCGATAAACTATTTTTTGCTTGACCGTCTTCCGCTTGTTTAACGTGCATTTTCATCAAGTGTTGAAAGCTTTTCATAGTAGGGTGACGCATAAGGCCTGATAAGATCAGTTTTTCAGCTTCTTGAGCATCTCCTTGCGCGATCATATGCTGCGCAAGTGTCACAGCAGTACTTGCGCCAGCACCTTTTTCAATTGCTTCGGTGAGTAATTCTTGATATCCGAGGTTATCGTTGTTGATCTGGTAAACTTGCTCAGCAATGGTTAAACAGTCAGGGAAAAGATCAATATCAACGTTAAGAAGTTGATTAATTGAATGCTTGCAGGATTTTATGTCGTTGAGCTGTAAATAAAGCGTAGCAAGCGTCAGTAACGCCCTGCCACAATTGGGATCGACTTTACGCGCTGCGAGTAAATACGTTAATTGAGCGGATCCTTCTTGTACTTCCGCGGCTAATTCACAATAAAAATTGGCACTATCATGTTTGAGTGTTTGTTGACGTTTTCGAGTCAATTTTTTAATAATATCAATTGCTTTTTGCCATTCCTTGGTCACCTGATAAATGGTAATAAGCTGAGTTTCAGCCTCTTCACTGTGATCATCTTGGCTCACTAGGTTGGTAAAAATTTCTTCGGCGCGATCATAGAAACCGGCAGCAAGATAATCTTTACCTAACTCCATCATGGCAATGTCTCGTTGCTCTATTGTTAAACTCGGCCTAGCAATAAGATTTTGGTGGATCCGTATTGAGCGATCAACTTCACCGCGTTTTCGAAAAAGGGAACCGAGCGAAAGGTGAGTGTCTATCGTTTCATCATCAACATCAAGCATTGAAATAAAGAGATCAACCGCTTTATCAGACTCATTAGACAAAAGAAAATTCAACCCGGTAAAATAATCACGGCTCATTTGCTTTCTTTGATTTGTTTGTTTTTGCCTGACACTCCTGCGCCCCATATACCAGCCATACCCTGCTGCAATAGGAAGTAACAGAAAAAGGATCTCTATCATATTAAGTGTCTATTCCTTGGCACGGCTTTTTGCTGTTGTTTCGACCGGATCGACGGGGGCGTTATCATTATTAACGGCTTGTTTTTTCAAGCGTCTAATCGTTAGTTTTAACGCTGCAATATGATACATTGCAAAAAGCCAGCTGAGTAAAAAGCCAGATAAGAAAACAAAAGCGAGCACGACCGGAAGGCGAAATTCACCTTGTGCCACAAAATAGCTAATCGTCACAATCTGCTCATTTCTAGCCCCAAAAATAAGCGCGATAAAAAAGAGGCCGGCAACAAGAACAGCAATAATAAATGACTTCACGTTTAACTCCATATACGTGTTAGTAAGCTTTGATTATCTTAGAAAAAGAGTGAACTAGCCAGTAATACCTAAGTGATAGATAAAAAAAAGCCTCCTAAAGGAGGCTTTTAATACAGTGTAAATTACGCGTTGATCGCGTCAACACGTTCGCGCAGTTCCTTGCCTGGCTTAAAGTGCGGAACATACTTACCTTCCAATTCGACTGAAGTACCAGTCTTAGGATTACGGCCAGTACGCGGCGCACGATAATGAAGCGAGAAGCTACCAAAGCCACGGATTTCGATACGATCTCCACCCTCTAATGTATCGGCCATTTGCTCCAACATTTCTTTAATAACATTTTCCACTTCTTTCGCAGACAGCTGCGACTGCCTAGTGGCAAGTTTTTCGATCAGTTCGGATTTTGTCATCCTATACCCTCTATTATCAAGCCAAATACAGTCACCTTTTAGGGATGCGAGCATCCCTGAACTTCAAGGCGATTATTTACGAGCTGCTTTGAACGCTTCAGCCATCGCACTGCTCATGACAGCGTCTTCCTGCTTGTTCAAGCTAGCCATTGCTTCTTTCTCTTCAGCTTCATCCTTAGCACGGATAGAAAGGCTGATGGTGCGGTTCTTACGATCTACACCCATGAACTTAGACTCGACTTTGTCACCTACAGCGTAAACTGTTGATGCATCTTCGATGCGCTCACGAGAAATATCTGAAACGCGAAGGTAACCTTCAACAGTCTCAGCTAATTCAATTGTAACACCTTTTGCGTCAACTGCAGTAACAACACCATTGACAACCACACCTTTCTTCTTATCAGCAAGGTATGCATTGAATGGATCGTCTTCAGTTTGCTTAACGCCTAAGCTGATACGCTCGCGCTCTGGGTCAACAGAAAGAACGACTGCGTTGATTTCGTCGCCTTTCTTGTATTCAGCAACAGCGTCTTCGCCAGTACCGTTCCAAGAGATATCAGACAGGTGAACTAGACCGTCGATGCCGCCGTCAAGACCGATGAAGATACCGAAGTCAGTGATTGACTTGATCTTGCCAGAAACTTTGTCGCCCTTGTTGAAACGCTCTGCGAAGTCATCCCATGGGTTAGTCTTACATTGCTTAAGACCTAGAGAAATACGACGACGCTCTTCATCGATGTCTAGAACGAGAACTTCTACTTCATCACCTAGGTTAACAACCTTTGATGGGTGGATGTTCTTGTTAGTCCAATCCATTTCAGAAACGTGAACAAGACCTTCAACGCCTTCTTCGATTTCAACGAAACAACCGTAGTCAGTTAGGTTAGTCACGCGACCAGTCAAACGTGTGTTTTCTGGGTAGCGCTTGCTGATTTCTAACCATGGATCTTCGCCAAGTTGCTTAAGACCTAGTGATACACGTGTGCGTTCACGGTCGTACTTAAGTACTTTAACGTTGATTTCGTCACCAACATTAACGATTTCTGATGGGTGCTTAACACGCTTCCAAGCCATATCAGTGATATGTAGAAGACCGTCAACACCGCCAAGATCAACGAATGCACCGTAATCAGTAAGGTTCTTAACGATACCTTTAACTGATTGACCTTCTTGAAGGTTCTCAAGAAGTGCATCACGCTCTGCGCTGCTTTCAGATTCGATAACTGCACGACGAGAAACAACAACGTTGTTGCGCTTCTGGTCAAGCTTGATAACTTTAAATTCTAATTCTTTGTTTTCTAGATGAGCGGTATCGCGAACTGGGCGTACGTCAACTAGAGAACCTGGTAGGAATGCACGGATACCGTTTAATTCAACAGTGAAACCGCCTTTAACCTTACCATTGATGATACCGATTACAGTTTCAGCATCTTCGTACGCTTTTTCTAGAACAATCCAAGCTTCATGACGTTTCGCTTTTTCGCGAGACAGTTGAGTCTCACCAAAGCCATCTTCAACAGAGTCAAGCGCAACGTGCACGGTATCGCCAACAGAAATTTCAAGCTCGCCAGATGCGTTCTTGAATTGTTCAGCTGGGATTGGGCTTTCAGACTTAAGACCTGCGTCAACAAGTACCGTACCGTTTTCGATGCGTACAACGACACCGGTGACGATAGAACCTGGACGGAACTCCAAAGTTTCAAGGGATTGTTCAAATAGATCAGCAAAAGATTCAGTCATATTTAAGTTACTTTCTTTAATAAACCACAGCCCTTCCTGGACGTGGAGTCAGTATAATAATTTGCCTCATCCTTGGGGCAAATGGTTAAATACCTGCTTACGCAGGTACTTGTAAACTTTGATGAATATGCGATAGCGCTAGGTCTAGTACATCTTCAATAGCGAGGTTTGTCGTATCGATCACTAGGGCGTCTTTGGCTGGCACCAAAGGCGCGACACTGCGATTTGTATCACGATCATCTCGCTCTTTTATCTCAGACAAAAGCTGCTCCATTTTAACACTGAAGCCATTGTCCTGCAACTGATTATAGCGCCTAAGCGCCCTTTCTTCGGCGCTGGCCGTTAAAAATATTTTAGCCGGGGTACTAGGGAAAACCACTGTGCCCATGTCCCGTCCGTCAGCAATTAACCCTGGGGCTTCAGCAAAAGCACGCTGACGGCGTAAAAGCGCCTCTCTAACCCGTGGAAATGCTGCTACCTTTGAGGCTGAGTTAGAGCATTCCTGACTGCGTATACTCATGGAGACGTCTTCGCCTTCGAGTACCACTTTAATGCCTTTGTTTTCATTACCGGTAATAAACTGCACGTCCAAATGTGCTGCCAGTAATGTGAGTGATTCTTCATTATCGAGTTCGACATTGTGATGCATAGCGGCTAATGCTAACACACGGTAAATTGCACCACTATCTAGCAACTTGTAGCCTAACTTCTCGGCAAGAAGTTGACTTATTGTCCCCTTACCTGCACCACTGGGACCGTCTACGGTGACCACAGGAGCTCGTTCTAACATAAAATCCTCCAAAAGAAATCCGTTCTTTTTGTTTAACTGAAAATGAGCGCGCGTATTATAAACTAAATCAAGCTAAAATGCGGTATCTAATTTAAGTAATTAATGATCTCATGACGCGATGGTGCAGGTTTATACGAAAAACCTGCACCAATCAATCTAAAGGATTTGTGTAACAGTGTTATTTAGCTAAGGCATTAAACTGTTTAAAGTAATCAGGAAAGGTTTTCGATGTGCACTCAGGTTCATTAATCGTTATGCCACAATCGGCAAAAGCAAGCAAAGAAAAGCACATTGCCATTCTGTGGTCATTATAAGTATCAATATTAGCGGTATGAGGTTGTTCCGGCGGAGTCACACTAATGTAGTCATGCCCTTCATCAACAATCGCCCCTACTTTACGCAACTCCGTCGCCATTGCGGCTAAACGATCGGTTTCTTTGATCCGCCAGTTATAAATATTACGAATATGGGTTGTGCCAGTGGCAAATAAGGCCGCTGTTGCAATGGTCATGGCGGCATCTGGAATATGGTTCATATCAAGATCAACCGCGCTAAGCGTCGAGCCGCGAGCGATAATATAATCATCGCCCCACTCTATCTGTGCGCCCATTTTCGCTAATACATCGGCAAACTTAATATCGCCTTGAATGCTGAGTTTGCCCACGCCTGTGACTTTAACTTCACCGCCCTTAATGGCACCCGCGGCAAGAAAATAAGAAGCAGACGATGCATCGCCTTCTACCAATAACTTTTCTGGGCTGACATAGCGTTGGCCAGTTTTTATTGTGAAAGAAGCGTAATTATGATTAATCACCTTAACGCCAAATTGTGCCATTAGTGCCAGTGTAATATCAATGTAAGGCTTAGAAACTAGCTCGCCTTTGATGTTAATATTGACATCACCTTTCGCGAGCGGAGCGACCATTAGCAAAGCCGTTAAGAACTGACTAGAGAGATCACCGGCTATTTCAACGTCACCACCACTTAAGCCTGTTGCGTTGATGGTCAATGGTGGAAAACCATCATTTTTTAGATAACTCACATCTGCGCCAAGTTGGCGTAGAGAGTCAACCAGATCGCCAATCGGGCGCTCTTCCATTCGCGGCTCGCCTGTTAAGGTAAATTCACCGCTTCCTAGTGTTAATGCGGCGCAGAGCGGACGCATAGCCGTGCCAGCGTTACCCAAAAACAGTGTCTGCGCACTATCGCTGCTCAATGTACCTGCAAGCCCATCAACCTCACATACCGTGTTATTGCTGGATAAACGATAGTTCACGCCTAATTGTTTGAGCGATGCCAACATATAACGGATATCATCAGAATCGAGTAAATTAGTTAATGTCGTGGTCCCCTGTGCTAACGTCGCTAATAGTAATGCGCGGTTAGAAATGCTTTTGGATCCCGGGATATTGATCGTTCCGTGCATTTTGTTGATAGGTGCTAAGCGTAATTGATTCATTGATAACTTCTTTAAATGACTGCAGGAGTCAAACTCACCTGCGGGTTAACAGTAGACGTTCATGCTAGATGCTTTTAAGATCACCACGACAAAATGACAGCACTTTCGCGATTGTTTGAACTTCGTAGCTATAAATTTACTGATTGGCGCGAAGGATTCAATACTTTTTTAGTTAAATGCGCCTTTAAAGCATAAAAGAGCCTCAAATATCATTATTGAGCAGTTATCTTACGCTTAAATGTGTCATTTTTTAATCTTTCGCTAAAAGTGGCACATTTTATAGACAGTAAAAAATCACGTTTATACTGTCTAAATACTACCCGACAAATGTGATTTTACGGTAACCTAAGTGCTCAATAGGCGAGATAAAGTCAGCCGCTATGTTAATGTGCCATAAAAAGCATTAAAAGAAGCGCCAATTGCGGCCAAATAATGAGGTAGATGGAACTATGTTTAACACACTGCAAGCAATGCCTGCCGATCCGATTTTAGGTTTATTGACAAAATACCGTCAAGACTCCCATCCACAAAAAGTGGATCTCGGGGTGGGCGTGTACAAAGATGAGTCAGGACATACCCCTATTTTAACTTGTGTCAAAAAAGCTGAAAAGTTCAGACTCGAGACCGAATCAACAAAAGTGTACATTGGTCCAACAGGCTCTGCTGATTTTAATCACTTAATGTCTGAGTTGGTTTTTGGTGCAGACAACCCAGCGCTTTTAGCCAATAGAGTGCGGACGATCTCCACACCTGGTGGTACTGGGGCGCTTAGAGTTGCAGCCGATTTTATTAAGCGCTGCCATCCAACGGCGGTGCTGTGGGTTAGCGATCCGACCTGGGCAAATCATACTGGCTTGTTTGAAGCAGCCGGGATCACCGTTAAAACTTACCCTTACTACGATTACGACACTAAATCGCTAAAATTTACAGAAATGAAAGCCGCCCTGTCAGAGATTGGCAGCGATGATGTGGTGCTGCTGCACGCTTGTTGCCATAATCCAAGCGGAATGGATCTTGATCAACAACAATGGGATGAAATTATCGCGCTAACCGCCGAACAAGGTTTCACGCCACTCATTGATATGGCTTATCAAGGTTTTGGAGACGGTGTAGACGAAGATGCATACGGCGTTCGTAATATGGCGGCGACTGTCGATAACCTGATCTTATGCAGTTCTTGCTCAAAAAATTTCGGCCTTTATAGAGAACGAATTGGCGCCTGTAGTATCATTGGTAAAGATGTTGCCACCAGCGATATTGCTTTTTCTGTTTTACTTTACGTTGTGCGTTGTCTCTACTCGATGCCGCCTGCACATGGCGCTGCAATAGTCGAAACGATTCTGGGCTCAAATGAGCTAAAACAAGAATGGTTAGCAGAGCTAAGTGTGATGCGCGATCGCATTAACGGCAACCGTGCCATGTTAGTGAATAAACTAAAAGAGATAGGCGTGACTCGTAATTTCGACTTCATTACTGAGCAAAAAGGTATGTTCTCGTTTTTAGGGATCAATCCTAAGCAGGTGGCGCAGCTCCAAAGTGATTACAGCGTTTATATGGTCGACTCAAGCCGTATAAGCATTGCGGGCATAGGCACTGGGAATGTGGCTTACTTAGCGCAAGCCATTGCTAAGGTGATCTGATTTAACCCATTGGAACCGGCATTACCTGCTCTGTAGTAGATGATGCCCGCTTCAATGTCACAGTAAGGCGTATGCTGACGCTTGTTTATCATAGGTCTTGCTGCCAACCATCGTGCCAATGTTATTTAGATCCCAAGCTCATCAAATAGCGCATCTGTGTTGGTCGTGCTTTGAGGCAACGACTGTGTATTAGAAATGTGGCCGACAGATGGCTTAACGGCGTTATCTTGTCCATGCTCAGCGAGTAAATCATCAAGATCATAGCCATCATCAACAGCAAAGTCTGTTAATTGAATGAATTCTGTTTTATCCATTGCAAACTCAAGGTAAAAAATATGATTATTTTGAGTCTTAAACGCCACTCTTCTGGCGACGGCGTCCTCTAGTTTTGTATCAACTGAAATCGTTAACTCTTTATTAATAGTTAACATTTTGGGCTGACTTTGACTAATGGATGTTTGCAGCTCTTTACTGATCTTATTAATAAAATCCCCCAACATTTGGTTCATGAGTTCGCCCATCACATTACCGACCTCATCAGAGGTGTGTGATAAAGCCAATTCAGCGTCAGGCATGCCCATGTTCATCATGTATTCACGGTAAATTTCAACTGCTGCCGACGCTGAAAAGTTGATGACCACTAAGCCTGAGAAACCACCATCAAAAATTGAAAAGCAGCCAAGATCTGGCTTTAGGCAAGTGCGAGAAATCGATTGCACCATACCTGCATGGCTCACTTGGCTATTGGTTGCACTGGAGAGCACATGGGAAACAGACAGACACAATTTACGTAAGATATCATCGGTGGTAACAGTGGTGTGCGTTGCGAGCATAGTAAGCGCCTTATGGTCATTATCACTGCCTAAACTCATCCTTGCTCCGTGAATAAAGCCTTATGGAGGTGAGCCTCGTACTGAGTAAAGCGTGATGGGTTCTCAATTGGTCAATTGAGTTGAAATGTGAACTATCTTTTAAAAAATAATATCATAGACAACTTTAAGAGCAAACTAGCGATTGCGGCTGGCGCATAAAATACGCCGCATTGTGATATCCAACGCCTCGGTGGCCACTCACCTTAGGTAGTCGCTAGCATCGGCTCTAGTCGCTCGAAAAGCACTGTTAAGCGCGATAAGTAAGGGGGATGGCACACTCAACTATGGTATTGTGATGGCAACAACTGCAGTGATAATCAACCTGTGCTTGATGCTAGCCGTTAACGCCGTGACTGAAATTTACTCATTTGCGCTTGGCAGTAAAATGGCTACAAATGTACAGGGAGTAAACAGCATTAATATTGAAGCCTAGCACCAATAAAATCAGTAAACTAGAAGTAAATTTAAGAGAGGAAAGTATGGGGTTTTTAAGCCGTGTAAAACGTCTCATATCAGCTAAACCAGAAGTGACAGGCAAGATCAGTATTTACGCGCCAGTATCCGGTAAAGTGGTCCCGATAGAGCACGTGCCTGACGCCGTCTTTTCAGAAAAAATCGTCGGGGACGGCTTGGCTATCGAGCCCACAGATCAACATGTCGTTGCCCCCATAGACGGCTACATTGGTAAAATTTTTGAAACTAACCATGCCTTTAGTATTGAGTCTTCCCAAGGGGTAGAAATTTTTGTGCATCTGGGGATCGGCACTGTAGAGCTGCGAGGTAATGGGCTTAAGCGCCTAGTCAAAGAAGGGCAAGAGGTGAAAGTGGGCGATCCTATTTTAGCTTTTGATCTCGATTACCTCAAAGAGCATACCGACAGTTTGCTCACGCCAGTACTGGTCGCCAACATGGAAGATGTCGAACGCTTAGATAAAAAAAATGGCCAAATGCAAGCTGGCAAAGATGTACTTTTTACCCTAGTGCGATGATCTTCGCCTTAATTCAATGCATTGAAGAAAATGAAGATCTTTTAAAATTCGTGAATAAATCTCAATAAGCAGGCTAGCGCTGCATTTGTGACTTGAGACCAACGACAAGCAATGACACAATGCTGAGCAAGACAAAACAGATAACGGAGTTCCCTTTTGACACTTTTCGGCATTAAAAACTGCGATACGGTGCGCAAAGCCCGTAAATGGCTAGCACAACATCACCTTAATGTAAGCTATCATGATTTTCGCGAAGACGGACTGACCGAAGAGCGACTTACCGAATGGGTGGCGATGGTCGGTTGGGAAGCGCTGTTTAATAAGCGTAGTACCAGTTTTAGAAACCTAACGGATGCTGAAAAAAGTGATCTCAACGAAGCAAAAGCTATCACACTTATGGCATGTTATCCGACATTGGTGAAGCGTCCAGTACTGCTCAAAGATGGACACCTTCACATCGGTTTTAAAGCCCCTCAATACCAAGCGTGGTTTAATCAATGAGCCAGTCACATGATAGCGCCGTGCTTGGCCTTGCTAAAGATCTTATCTCTCGCCCTTCAGTCACTCCTCTTGATGAAGGCTGCCAAACTTTAATGGCCGAGCGACTGAAAGCGGTGGGCTTTGATATTGAAAATATGGTATTTGAAGATACCACTAACATGTGGGCAAGAAAAGGCACACAACACCCCGTATTTTGCTTTGCAGGTCATACAGACGTTGTGCCCGCAGGCGATCTTAATCGCTGGCACACACCACCTTTTGATCCCGTTGTGATTGATGGCTACTTGCATGGCCGCGGCGCTGCAGACATGAAAGGCTCCTTAGCCGCGATGTTGGTCGCAACCGAGCGCTTTGTGGTGAAGCATCCAGATCATAAGGGATCGATCGCATTTTTGATCACCAGTGATGAAGAAGGCCCCTTTATTAACGGTACCACTCGGGTTATTGATACGCTCGAGGCGCGTAATGAGAAGATAACCTGGTCATTAGTCGGTGAGCCATCATCAACGCATAAACTGGGCGATATTGTCAAAAACGGTCGCCGTGGCAGCCTCACCGGTAATCTTACCGTAAAAGGGGTTCAAGGGCATGTAGCCTATCCTCATTTAGCCGACAACCCTATTCATAACGCCGCCCCTGCACTGGATGAACTGGCTCGCATGACATGGGATAATGGTAATGAATTTTTCCCGCCAACGAGTTTTCAAATCGCCAATATCAACGGTGGCACTGGCGCATCAAATGTGATCCCTGGTGCATTATCGGTCATGTTTAACTTCCGCTATTCAACAGAAGTCACCGCTGAGATCCTTATCGAGCGCGTGCTTAATATCCTCGATGCACATGGATTGGATTATGATATTGATTGGATATTTAATGGCTTACCTTTCCTTACTGGCGACGGCCCTTTGCTGGATGCGACGCGAGATGCCATTAAAAAAGTGACCGGCTTAGACACCGATCCGCAAACATCTGGCGGCACCTCAGATGGACGCTTTATTGCTCCTACCGGCGCTCATGTACTCGAACTGGGCCCTGTTAATGCCACTATCCATAAGGTGAATGAATGCGTTAGTATTTCGGATCTAGAGCAGCTAGCACTCTGTTACGAAGCTATTTTGGAAAACTTGCTTTGCTAATTTCCGCGCCCCACCTTTATGGTCTTAGCCGTGCTCACTTAGTTGAGTACGGTGATGTTTTATTGGAAAAACAGACCGCTCTTGCCTTTAAAACAATGCAAATAGCGGCGCTTGACGCAGGGATTAACCTTCAGATCTGCTCAGGCTTTCGCGATTTCAAGCGTCAAACCATGATCTGGAACGCAAAGGCAAACGGCAGTCGACCTTTACTTGATCACAATGGTAAACCGGTGAACATTACCGATAAAACACCAGAGCAGATCATCGAGCTTATCTTGCTATGGTCCGCATTACCGGGCACTTCTCGGCATCATTGGGGCACAGATCTTGATATTTTTGACTGTCATCGCATTTCAAAAGCGCAGTTAGCTTTGATCCCTGATGAATATCGAGAAAATGGCCCCTGTGCTCATTTGCATGCTTGGTTAAAAGAACATGCCATAGAATACGGTTTTTACTTTCCGTATCAGCCGGATCTCAGTGGGGTTTCAGCCGAGCCTTGGCATTTAAGTTATTTCCCCGTTGCCAAAGAATTTATTGATAAATTTGAGGTCAATGCGCTTGCGAGCATATTGAAAAACTCCTCTGTATTACACAAAGAGATCTTGCTAAGTCACTTAGACTCATTAGTACAAGAGTATGTTTTTCGTGTGGCTCCCATTCCGTAACATAACGTTTTATATAAAAACTCATTCACACTAGACAGAGATAACTTCGTGAAAAATTCAGATTTAGCCCAACACAGACACCACATAACCATTGATGGGCAAGCACTCAGTTATATTGATATAGGCCAAGGTCCAGTACTCTTGTTTGGTCACAGCTATTTGTGGGACGCACACATGTGGGCGCCGCAAATCGCATTGTTTAGCCAACATTATCGCTGCATTGTTCCTGATCTTTGGGGTCATGGGATGTCGATGCCAATGCCTAGCCGTTGCCGTGATCTGCGCGATATTGCCGCGCACATGTTAACCTTGCTGGACACGTTGCAGATTGAGACATGCTCTGTGATAGGGTTGTCGGTCGGGGCAATGTGGGGCGCTGAGCTTGCACTGGCCGCGCCAAACCGAATTGAACGTTTAGTCATGCTTAATAGCTTTATTGGTTATGAGCCTGAGATCACGCGTGATAAATATTACGGCATGCTTGATGTGATCAAACAAGAGAACACCATTTCCCCACTAATAAAAGCCGCTATTATTCCCTTATTTTTTGCAGATAAGCCAAAAGCTGCGCTGGTCGACATGTTTGAACTGAGCCTGAGTAACGTGACGCAAGAGCAAATTGATCCCCTTTACCGTTTAGGGCGAATGATCTTTGGCAGACGAGACACGACCGAAGATGCCGATAAACTAAACTTACCTTGCTTGATCATGGCGGGTGGACAAGATAAAGCTCGCTCAGTATTAGAAGGGTATTTGATGCATGATGTTATCCAAGGAAGTCAATTTGTGCCGATCCCTGATGCTGGCCATATATCAACATTAGAACAGCCTGATTTTGTTAATGCTCAGCTTGCGCAGTTTCTTAAAGATACGGGCTGATCTGCCTCGTTATTTTTAACACTAGGTTAAGATTGATCACCTATTATCTTTACAAACTGAATAGACCAGCATGCTCATATATTAATGCTATGCTGGCTTTGGGCTGTTGATGTTTCGAGCTTAGTTTTTGTTCGAATTCAATTGTTTTAATACAAGGCTTGAGCAATGAGTCTTAGCTGGCTAAGTGAAAGCGCGTCACGCACGCTAGTCATAAAAGTTGTGTTGTAGACTAGTTGTGGGCAATAACTAAATGGCATAGTCTCCGCCTTGTCAAAATAGCCAATAAACTGCGGCAAAAACAACCGTGAAAGATCAACAGCTCCTAGCAATATATGTATCAATGTTCTCGTTAACCGACTGAAATAAGAGCAGAATGAAACTACTTAAACCACTTTTTGATAATAATAAACGCTGGGCAAATCGGATTTTAAAAGAAGATCCTCAATTTTTTGAACAGCTCGCCAAACAGCAAAGTCCCGAATATTTATGGATAGGTTGCTCTGACAGCCGAGTGCCTTCTAATCAAATCATCGATTTAATGCCCGGTGAAGTCTTTGTTCATCGCAATATTGCTAATATGGTGATCCATACCGATCTCAATTGTTTATCCGTATTGCAATATGCCGTTGAAGTGCTCAAAGTGAAGCACATCATGGTGGTCGGCCACTATGGTTGTGGCGGGGTTAAAGCGTCTATGGGAACTGAGCGGTTAGGTTTAATTGATAACTGGTTAGCTCATTTACGTGATATACACCGGTTACACAAACAAGATCTAGATAAGCTCGATGAACGCGCCCGATTTGATCGCTTATGCGAGCTCAATGTGATGGAGCAAGTGGCTAATGTCAGTAGTACGACAATAGTGCAAGATGCATGGGATCGTGGCCAAGAAGTGGCCATTCATGGCTGGATCTACAGTGTAGAGAACGGCTTACTTGCCGACTTAGATGTTACAATTAACCAAGACAGTGTACAAACCGATCTCTAAAGCAACAGTTTAATCATCAGTCGCTCCTGTTTACACACATCAACAGGGGCGCACGACTTCCGCCTGTTCGCCATAAAATCAACGTCCTCAATAGAGTTAATCATAACAATAACGCCATTTATGCAAGCCAATGACGTCACTGTTACTGCATTAATACATAATATTGCACAATTAAAACCAGATAATTGATATCACTTCTCGCAGTTACCCCCTTATCGCAGTTATAATTAAGACGTTACTTATAGCGCTTATAGCGCAATGAATGCTAAGGAAATGCCCATGCCTGGTTTTGAATTGTTTGGTCCTGAAGAGAAAAAGGAAGTTGCTGACGTAATGGAAAATGGCTTCACCTTCCGTTATAACTTCGATCATATGCGCAACGATCGTTGGAAAACGCGTGAAATGGAAGCCCTGCTTTGCCAAAAAATGAATGCAAAACATGCACATCTTGTATCCAGTGGTACAGCCGCATTGCAAACTGCAATGGCAGCCGCAGGGATTGGCGCCGGTGATGAAGTCATTGTGCCTCCCTTTACTTTTGTCGCCTCTGTCGAAGCCGTTTTTATGGCTGGTGCTGTTCCTATTTTTGCCGAAATCGATGAGACATTATGTCTCTCGCCAGAAGGCATTGAAGCGGTTATCACGCCAAAGACCAGGGCGATTAATCTGGTTCACATGTGTGGCTCTATGGCCAAAATGGATGAGATTAAAGCGGTATGTGACAAGTACAACCTCGTCATTTTAGAAGACGCATGTCAAGCAATTGGTGGCAGTTATAAAGGCCAAGCTTTAGGCACTATCGGTGATGTCGGCTGTTATTCATTTGACTCAGTTAAAACCATCACCTGTGGTGAAGGTGGCGCGGTGATCACCAATAGCGACACTATCTACAACCATGCACATATGTTCTCCGATCATGGTCATGATCATGTCGGTAACGACCGTGGCGCGGAAGATCATCCCATCATGGGGTTAAATTTTCGCATATCTGAAATGAACTCCGCGATGGGGTTAGCGCAACTGCGTAAGCTTGATAAAATCATTGATATTCAACGTACCCATAAAAAGATTATCAAAGAAGCAATGGCTGAGATCCCGGAAGTCACTTTCCGTGAGATCCCTGATCCAGCGGGTGATTCTGCAGGCTTCCTGACGTTCTTTATGCCCAGTGAAACACGTACAATTGAGATCAATAAAAAGCTTGCTGAAAATGGCGTGGACGGTTGCTTCTACTGGTATATCAACAACTGGCACTACCTAAACCAGTGGAAACATATCCAAGAGCTTAAATCGCCAGCCGCCTTGCCCATCACATTAATCGACGATAAACCAGACTATACTCAAGTGTCTGTTCCGAAATCAGATGCCATTATGAGCCGTACTATTTCAATGTTGATTAAACTGTCTTGGAGCGAAGAAGAGATTAACCAACGTATTGAGAATATTAAGCGTGCGTTCGCTTAATTGTGTTTTATCTGTCGTGGCTCAATGTATAAAAAGCCGCGACACTTTTTACAATCAGAACCAGGATGGAGAATGGTGTAATGAGTTTTAAAAATTTCAAGTGTGTACCAAAAATGATTTTTGGACGTGGATCTTTCGCACAATTAGACACAGTACTTGCTGAAGAGCGCAGCTGCGAAGATGATTTTGTCGTTTTTTTGGTGGATGACGTTCATCAAGACAAGGCTCTCAGTACCCGCGTGCCTGCTAAAGCACACGATTTGGTTATTTACGTTAACGTTGACGACGAACCAACAACAAAACAAGTTGATGCTCTTACCGAGCAAGTCCAAACATTTAACGCCAAATTGCCTGTCAGCGTGATTGGCCTTGGCGGGGGCTCGACACTCGATTTAGCTAAAGCGGTATCTTTGATGCTCACCAATGAAGGAAGCAGCGCCGAATACCAAGGTTGGGACTTAATCAATAACCCTGCGGTGCATCATATTGGTATTCCGACCGTCTCCGGTACTGGCGCTGAAGCCTCTCGCACAGCCGTTCTTTGTGGCCCAGTGCGTAAACTCGGGCTTAACTCTGATTACACCGTGTTCGATCAGATCATTATGGACTCAGAACTCATCGCTGGCGTGCCCACAGAGCAATGGTTTTACACTGGTATGGATTGTTATATCCACTGCGTTGAATCGCTAGAAGGCACTTATCTTAACGAATTTGCTAAAGCTTTTGCTGAAAAATCAATGGCACTGTGCCGTGAAGTATTCATTGATGATCATGCAGAAAAAGCTGACAAATTAATGATGGCATCTTACATGGGCGGGATGAGTATTGCTTATAGCCAAGTCGGCGCCTGTCATGCGGTGTCTTACGGCTTAGGCTACGTACTGGGCTATCATCACGGGATCGGTAATTGCTTAGCGTTTAACGTCCTTGAAGAGTTTTACCCTGAAGGAGTGATTGAATTTAGAAAGATGATGGATACGCATAATATTGTGCTGCCAAAAAATATCTGCCGAGATCTACCCGATGACACTATCGCTAAGATGGTCGCTGTCACTAAAAGCATGGGACCACTATGGGATAATGTTTATGGTGACGGTTGGGAAGAAAAAGTCACCGATGAAATGCACACGACGCTATTTCGTCGGATCTAGTTCCACTGTTTGATAGGAAATGGGCTTTGGTTGTGAAGCCCATTAATTTTACACTTAGGTAAATTGAATGAATGTAACATTGTTAATCCCTGCTCGATACGGCTCAAGTCGTTTTCCGGGTAAACCTTTGGCACCGATTAACGGTAAACCAATGATCCAACACGTTTACGAACGTGCATCGCTAGCAAAAGGGATAACGGAGATCTATGTCGCGACCGATGATGATCGCATTAAAAAAGTTGTAGAAGGCTTTGGTGGTCAAGTGGTGATGACCTGCCCTGATGCCGCCTCTGGCACCGATAGAATAGAAGATGCTATCACTCAGCTAGGGCTGGCTGAAGATGATTTAGTGATTAACCTGCAAGGGGATCAGCCATTGATCGATCCCATCTCTATTGAGCAAATCGTCAGCCTATTTGAGCGTCATCCCGGCGAATTTGAAATGGCCACTCTAGGTTATCAAATTACTGAAGAGTCAGATAAAAACGACCCTCAACATGTCAAGATGGTATTTGATAATGAATTTAACGCGTTGTACTTTTCACGTGCACGCATTCCATTTGGGCGAGACACCAACGACTACCCGGTCTATAAACACTTAGGGGTGTACGCGTATACTCGTAAGTTTATTCACACATTTGCTAAACTTCCTTTGGGTCGTTTAGAAGATCTAGAAAAACTAGAACAATTACGTGCATTAGAGCACGGCTATAAAATTAAAGTGGCCTTGAGTGCTTTTGATTCTCCAGAGGTGGATACTCCTGAAGATATCCGGATCTGTGAAGCACGTTTAGCCGTCGACTAATCACCAGGATGATTGATGACTGATCTCGAAGTAGGTTTACTCATATTGTTAATTATTGGCGTTATCGCCAGTAATTTGGTGGTGCTGAAGTACAGCACTAAGTTTAAGATGAGCCAATTTGGTAAAGGGCATAAAAAAACCGAGAGTAAGCCATTGACTCCGAGTGAAGAGAACGACAAGCCCCAACCAAACAATCACGGCAAGAAAACCCGTAAATGAAAAATGGGCGCTAAGGCTAAATATGTTCGTCAACACGTTTTGCTTGGCAGTTGATGACAGTTAATGGGAGTGTCAAGGAATGACAACTCCCTCAAGTCGGCCAGTATAAAAATAAGCACTTGACTGGCTTAGTTAATAACAATGCTTTACTATTTCTTTAAATACCCTTTTTGAGCGCTGTTAACATGTTTATTGAACAGCCATTGTCCATACTCGACTTACCGCAAAATATTCATTTTATTCAGTTAGAATACTACTACAAAGATTATAAAAAACAGTATTTTAATTACTTGTCTATTCCTTTTCCAATTAACTTAACTGACGCCGTTGATAAGCGCTGCGCAGAATATTTAGCCGGCCGTTATGCCGCCACCAAAGCCTTGTTTATGTTAACTCAACAACAGTTGCCCGTCCCTGCGAATCCCGATCGTTCGCCTTGTTGGCCGCCGGGGATCATCGGATCGATTTCACACACCGATCATCACGCTGTCGCGATGGTCGCTTATGATACACAGCACGCTTTTCTCGGGATTGATATTGAAAATTGGATCGATACAGCCATCGCCAATGACATTGCTAAAGATATACTGGTTAACAGCGAATATACCAATTTAGGCCAAACAGGTTTAGCTTTTAATCGGGAGATCACGCTCATTTTTTCAGCCAAAGAATGCCTCTACAAAGCGTTATATCCGAGTGTGAAACACTTTTTTGGCTTTGACTATGCCTCAGTCAAAGCGATCAATATCGCCACTGGCACGGGGATAATTACGCTAGAGCAAAGCCTCAGTGCTCAGTGGACTGCAGGTTGTACTTTTCACATTAAATTCCTGATCGCTGCAGATCATGTTCTCTGCTTACTTTGGCCTACATAGTACTTTGACATAAAGGGTGCTTAGTATAGATGATCCTCGGTATAAAGTGATTCTTGGTATAAGTGTTTGTTGGTATGAATAATTCTTAGCATGAATAGTGAAGTATAATTTTAACAACATCTAAAATATAACCCCTAAAATACAATACAACCCAGACACATTAGCACTCATTCTGTACATATTTATTGCATCGTCACAATAAACTTATTTATACGTAACATCCGTATCCACTTACCACCCCAGTTGCGGATATCAGTCACCGTGATGGCTTAAACAGCAGCTGAGTTAGCCCTCAGTGCTTCTCACTTTTATAGATAATAATCTGTCTTTTTATCAACACGCATTGACGTTGATAAAAATAGAACAATGTAAAAAGTAATCTAAAATGACAACCAAAACACTTTATTAACAAAAGGTTACAGAGAATTAATCTTGAACCTTAATTAATTGTACTTGTCAAAAAAACACCATCACCACAATGCAGGTGTTATACGCATGACATTATTGAATAGCCAATGCAGTTCAGATGACGTTGAATTAAACCATAAATTGGACATATTCAATAACACCGAACAAGCGTTCCTTAAAAACCATACTATTCACCAACTTTTCGAAGCGCAAGTTCAACGCACCCCCAACCACACCGCGGTGATCTATCAGTCGCAAAGCCTAAGTTATGAAGCACTCAATCAAAAAGCCAATCAACTTGCACGGCATATTAGAAAGACATATCAACAACAAACTGGTCAAGTGCTCACTGCCGGAACACTGATTGCCGTTTGCACCGAAAGAAGCTTAGAAATGTTAATCTCGCTGCTTGCGATCCTCAAAGCTGGTGCGGCTTACGTCCCGATTGATCCGAATTACCCCAGCGATCGCCTCCGCTTTATTTTAGATGATACCAACGCGGTATTAATGCTCACTCAACAACAAGTGTTAGCGGCGCTGCCTAGCGATCTTAAAGTGCATTGCATTGCTGCGGATCTCAGCAGCCTTTACTATGAACACGATGAAGATGAAAAAAAAAGCCAGTCAAACTGTAACCTGCCCGCCATTGCTACAGCAGACGATCTCGCTTATGTGATTTATACATCAGGCACCACAGGAAAGCCGAAAGGAGTGATGATCCCCCATAAAGGCATAGTTAATCGATTAAGTTGGATGCAACAGCAATACCCATTAACCTCTCAAGATGTACTATTGCAAAAAACACCTTATGTGTTTGATGTGTCAGTATGGGAACTGTTTTGGGCCCATTGGTACGGCGCTAAACTTGTATTGGCAAAACCGGATGGCCATAAAGATAGCGACTACTTATACCAATTAATCAATGATGAACACGTCAGTATCTTGCATTTTGTGCCCAGTATGCTCGATGCATATAACCGCTACTTATCAAGTTACCAGCTCGCATTCAATGCATCGGTAAAAACCCTCTTTTGCAGTGGAGAAGCTTTACAACTGACAACGGTGAACCGAACCTATTCCCACGCAAGTCACCCAGACTTTGCACTGCATAACCTGTATGGACCTACCGAAGCTTCAATCGATGTCACTTATTTTAAAACGACGGTCGATCAAGAGGTCTTAATTGGCAAACCAATTGCCAATACCAAAGCCTATATCCTTGATGAGAAACGTAAACTTGTGGCAATTGGTGTTATTGGAGAGCTTTATTTTGCCGGCGCTGGTTTGGCTTTAGGGTATCTCAATCGTTCAGCCTTAACCCAATCTCGCTTTGTCTGTAATGATTTTGCTAGCGAGCGCGATCGTAAGCTCGGTTACACTCAGTTATACCGCACCGGTGACTTAGCTCGCTGGACAGATGACGGTAACTTGCAATATCTAGGTCGTAATGATGATCAAATCAAAATCCGGGGCTATCGTATAGAACCTGAAGAAATAGCCAGTCAACTACGCACACTTAGCGGTATCGATCAAGCCTGCGTGGTTGCGCAACAACAAAGTACAGACGCTGACACCCGACAAGTGCTAGTCGGTTATTATAGCCGGCAAACAGGGCATGAGATCACTGCATCACAGATCAATCAGACATTAGCGCAGTCGCTTCCTGAGTACATGTTGCCCAAGATCTGGGTTGAACTCGAACAGTTCCCTTTAACCCACAACGGAAAACTGGACAAAAAAGCCTTACCAGCTGCCAAGCTCACATCATCAAGCCCTTATCTTGCGCCGCGTAATGCACAAGATACTCAGCTGTGTATATTGTGGCAAACCGTGTTGGGCATAGACAATATCGGGATCACAGCCTCTTTTTTTAAACTGGGCGGCGACTCTATCTCAGCCATTGTATTAGCTGCAAAAATGAGTGTGCTACTTGATTGTGATGTCAGTGTGACTGATATTTTCACCTACCAAAATATCAAGACAATTTTAGCTCACGTCAGCAATAAGCCGGCCCGTTTGATAGCCCCAGCATCACATCAGCGAGCAGTGCTTTCCTCGGCGCAGCAGCGACTGTGGTTTATTGAGCATTATCAGCAAGGCAAATCAGCTTATCATATTCCGTGCCTGTATCAGCTCAGCCCTGACGCAAAGCTAAGTGCGGTTAAACGGGCGATCCATGCGATTATTCAACGCCATAGCGTGCTAAGAACGACCATTGAGCATACCGAAATCGATACCGTTCAGGTGATCCACACCGAACCTATCTCTATCACAGAGAAAATTATCGAAGCGGATGATGATCCTTTGAAGATCTTGCGTCAAGACGTCAATGATCACTTTGACTTATCAGCACATTACCCCATCAACGTGACCGTTTATCAGCAGCGCGGCGAACAGCCTGCCACATTACTATTGATCAACTTTCATCATATTGCAGCCGATGGTTGGAGCATTCACCTTTTTGAACAAGAATTGTTAAGCCACTACCAAAGTGAGCAGCATAAACGTACCTTAGTGGTGCCCGAACTCGCCATTCAATATGTCGATTATGCGCAATGGCAAAACAAACAAACACGCACCGGTTTGTACCACCAGCAGCTCAATGACTGGATGCAAACACTCACCGATGCGCCCACTTTGGCATTGCCAACGGATTTTGCCCGGCCCAATCAGCTCAGCACTGAAGGGCTGCACCAAAGTTTCACAATGAGCCGTGCCACCAGCCAAGCATTAAGAGCGCTGGCGACGCAGCAAAATTGCACCTTACACGCCGTGACCTTAAGCTTATTTTCGCTCTTATTGAATCGCTATTGCCAACAAACTGATATTGTCACCGGAACGCCTGTCACCAACCGCGCGTTATCGCAAACACAGGCATTGATTGGTTTATTTATTAATATTCAAATCAACCGTGTGCAGGTCGATCACACTGAAACATTCCATGAGATGATCCAACGAGTGCAACGCCAGCAGATCACAGCGCAGCAGTATCAACATATAGCTTTTGAACACCTCGTTGAAGCGCTGCACATCGAGCGAGAAGCCTCACGGCACCCTTTATTTCAAGTCATGTTTGGTGTGCAAGCTTTTGGATCGAACCTCACCTCAGATACCGCTGACTGTCCGTTAATAGCCGATCAACGCTTAACCAGCATTTATGAATACGCCCGTTTTGACTTAGAATTTTTTATTGATGACAGGCGGGATCAATTACAAGGGATCATTCGCTATGCCAGTAGGCTATTTAAGCCGGAGACGATTGCGCAAATTATCTCAAATTTTCAATTTCTCGCCGAACAAGTGACCGACTCACCACAGCGCCCTCTTCACTCACTACCCACGTTATGCCCTGCAGAGCATCAGCTATTAACCCAGGATTGGAACAACACCGATCTCGATTTCCCTCGGCACGACACATTACATCAACGCTTTGAAAAGCAGGTGTTAATAAGCCCGCATGCCACCGCCATCGTGTTTAATCACACCACAATAAGTTACCAAGAGTTAAACTGCCGGGCCAACCAGTTAGCCCGTTATATTCGCCAGCAGTACCACGATATAACTCAACAAGCATTGCCCGCAGGCACTTTAGTGGCACTGTATTTGGAGCGCAGCATTGAAATGATCATTGCCGTACTCGCTGTCTTAAAAGCCGGGGGAGCTTATGTGCCAATTGACCCTTCTTACCCAACAGAAAGAAGCGACTTTATACTTAAAGATACCCAAACAAAACTGCTGCTCATCCAGCATAATACCCATGAAGCTGCCTCTTTGTTGCGCCTTGATAGCCCTGCCCGCTCGCTAGTCGTCACTCTTGAAAAGCCCAATTATCAGCACATGAGCGGCGACAATCTTTCTCCTCAAGCCAGTGCCACTGATCTTGCTTATATCATTTACACGTCAGGCACCACAGGCCAGCCCAAAGGCGTCATGTTATCCCATCGTGGCATCGTCAATCGGCTGTGTTGGATGCAATCGGCTTATCCGTTAACCAGTGCTGATGTGGTATTACAAAAAACCCCTTATGTGTTTGATGTTTCAGTATGGGAACTTTTTTGGGCTCATCAGTATGGCGCCAAACTGGTCATCGCCAAACCTGACGGCCATAAAGACAGCGCCTACCTTGACCAATTAATTCAACAGCACAGTGTCACCACAGTGCATTTTGTGCCCAGTATGCTCGATGCATACACCGACTTTTTACGTGCTTGCCAACAGCCTTTACCCAGCACAATTAAGCAGATGTTTTGCAGTGGTGAAGCCTTAAACACTGACACCGTTCAGCACACTTACCAGCTAGCTGAACGTACAGATTTTAAATTACATAATTTATACGGCCCTACTGAAGCGTCCATAGATGTCACTTATTTTGAAACTCAACCAGGACAGCCTGTTCTCATCGGTAAGCCTATCGCCAATACAAGAGCCTACGTTGTTGATGAAAAACAGCAACTGGTGCCTATTGGTGTGATAGGTGAGCTTTGTCTTGGCGGCGTGGGCTTAGCCTCTGGCTACCTAAACCAGCCTGCATTGACCGCTGAGCGCTTTATCGACAATCGATTTGCAACAGCGCGTGATCGTCAGCAAGGCTACTTAACACTTTATCGTACCGGTGATCTAGTGCGTTGGTTAACGCAAGGGAACCTTGAGTATATTGGTCGCAATGATGATCAGATCAAGATCAGAGGTTATCGAGTCGAACTCGATGAAGTGGCCAGTAAAATCAGGGAGATTAGCGGCATAAAACAAGCATGTGTATTGATGAACAAATCCAACAATACGCCTTATTTAGTCGCTTATTATACACAAGTAAACAACACAGAGCGGGAAGCGGACTTCCTGCGTGCAGAGCTGGCCAAACAGCTGCCTGACTACATGCTCCCCAGCGTTTTCATTGAACTGGATGCGTTGCCGTTAACCATCAATGGCAAGCTTGATCGCCGTGCGCTGCCTGAGGCCGCTTTTAGCCAAACTCATGCCTTTGTGGCGGCGAGGGATCAGCTCGATACACAGTTATGTCAGATCTGGCAGCAGATCCTGCATCGGGAGCAAGTTGGGATCACCGATAATTTCTTCAGGATCGGCGGTGATTCGATTTTAGCCATTAAGGCCAGCTACCGCACAGCCAACACCGGCTATAAAGTCACAGTGGCTGATATTTTCCAATACCCAACCATTGAGAAACTGGCTGATGCGCTGCGTAATAGGCAAGCCTTTGTGTGCATTGAAGAGCCCAGTTATCAGCCCTTCTCGCTCATTGACCCATCCATCCCAACCTCATTAAATGCCGACGATTTTGACGACATATACCCGGTAAGCTACACCCAGCTGGGCATGATTTCTGAAAACTTAAAGTATGAGCATGTCATGCATACCGATAATTTTCATTTTACCGTGTTACACCCTTATAGCGCCTCTCGCTTAACCCAATGCCTAAGCCAATTATTACAACGTCATTCACTATTACGCTCAATCATTGTCGAGCATGCACAACATGACTTTGTGATCGCCCAGAAAAAACACGACTCACCGCAAAATCACTTAACAACACACCGACTCAATCATCAGGATTATCAAGATTTTGATAGTGAAGTGTTTGCCCAGCAAGCATTTACCCATGACTCAAATCTCAATGACATGGCGCGCACATTGTTTCAATTACATGTATTCATTGACCGTACCGACAACGCAAACTTCAAGCTAATTGGCCTCTTTAACCATGTGATCGCAGACGGTTGGAGCTTAAACTTGTTTTCAAGCCAGTTGCTCAACATGTATCTCTACCCTGATAAACTCAATGATGACAGTGACGACGAAAACATGCACTACGCGCAGTTTATCGCGCATGAGCAATACTGCGTCGCCAAGCGACACAGCCAAGCATTTTGGTTAACGCACCTTGCCGGCTATGAACACAAGCCGGATCTGAAATTACACAATACGGTGGCGACGCCCTCATTAACTGAACCACCAGGCTTAACGCAGGTGTCGCCACAGTTAATCGAGCGCGCCCACCCTCTGTGTGAAAAGCTAAATATCAATATTGATCTCATTTTTATGGCGGCCACCTACGCCTTGTTGTCTCAGTTTTACAGCAGTACCGATCTCACCTTAGGTTATGTGCAAAACAATCGCCCTGAAACCACAGGGGCTGAAAATGCTTTCGGTTACTTTTTAAATATCGTGCCGATGCGAATGACAATAAACAGTCGTGATCCGCTGCAATTACTGCTTGACGTTAACCAGACACGCACTCAAATTTTGCAGCATAAATTGTTTCCCTATCCACTGATCCATAAAGCCGTTGGCGCTAGCGAGATCCTGTTTAACATGGCCTTTAACTACATTAATTTTAAAGGTATTGATCAGTTTGCAGGTCAAGATATCGACAGTTACACTAATAGCGGCTTAGCGCAGATCCCCTCGTATGTAGAAGTTCGCAATATTAAAGGGCGCTTCTATGTACAATTAAATGTTAACACTGACAATATCGATCCGTATTTTCAGCATTACCTCACGCAGTACTATTTCCTTTATCTTGAGAGCATCATTACAGAGAAAACCTTACCTCATGTTATCCCTGAGGAGTATCGCCAAATACAGGCCATTCCTAAGCCAATAGAAAACGCCCAAACTCGCGCAAGTCATATTTGCACCTTATTTGAAACACAAGTTGAGCACGCGCCCGACAATATTGCGCTTTACCATGAGGGCAAAACACTCACCTATCAGCAGCTCAACATGCACGCTAACCAACTGGCGCATGTTATACGTCAACAATACGCACAACAAGCAGGCCATGAGCTCAGCTCAGGTTGTTTAATCGCGATCTGTATCGACAAGAGCTTAGAGGTCATCGTCGCTATTCTTGCGGTATTAAAAGCTGGCGCTGCTTATGTGCCTATTTCGCCTTATTATCCTAAACGCCGGATTGAATATATTTTACACGATACCCAAACCGCGCTAGTGCTCACCTCTAAAGCCTTGCTTGAAGATCACGCCAACGATGGCTTTTTACAAGACAAAGCGTTTTGTGTCGATTTACGTAACTTGTCATCAGAGCTCATGTCGGCGAACACAGATAATGTAAACATTGCACGCGATCCTCAAGATCTGGCTTATGTGATCTACACCTCTGGCACCAGTGGCCAACCTAAAGGCACCTTGCTGAGCCACCGTGCCTTGATTAATTTTGTTAGCAGTCAGAAAAACGATATCGACATCCACTGCGATAGCCGCATATTACAATATGCAGCCATGGTGTTCGATGCTTCCATCTGGGCAACCTTCAGCGCACTGTGCTACGGCGCTCAACTATACTTAGCACCGGCTTCAGTCAGGCAAGAGCCGCAACAGCTGATCGATTTCCTCACGGCGCACCGTATTAATATTGCTCTGTTACCGCCAGCGCTGATCAACGCTATCGACTATCAAAAAATTTCACACCTACACACCTTACTCGTGGGCGGCGATCTGTGTTCAGCCGATAAAATGCACAGCTGGAGTCAAGATCGGAAATTACTTAATTGCTATGGTCCCACTGAAAGTACGGTGTATGCCACCACGCATCACTTTCATTCTGGCGATAGCCATATCAATATTGGTAAGCCTATCCATAACATGAAAGCTTATGTGCTCGATAACGCTCAACAGCCGGTGCCAATTGGAGTCGAAGGTCAACTGTATTTAAGTGGTAAAAGCCTCGCCGAAGGTTACCTAAACCAGCCCGCACTCAGTGCTGAAAAATTTGTCGCCAATCCGTTTATACACCGCCATGATCCGCAGCGGCCAGATTATGCAAAAATGTATCACACTGGCGATCTCGTCAAATGGCTGCCGAACGGTGAATTACAGTTCCAAGGCCGTGTGGATGATCAAGTCAAAATAAGAGGTTATCGCATTGAGATCGGCGAAATAGAAAAACAGCTTCAGGGGATTTTGGCGATAAAACAAGCTTGCGTCATGCTCAAAACCAGAGCAGATAAAAGCCGACATTTGGTGGGTTACTACAGCACAGCGACAAAAGCGTGCATTAATCACGATAGCATCATTGCGTTACTCAGCGAACAACTCCCGCACTACATGCTACCGAGTATGATGATCCATGTTGATGCGTTTCCAATGACATTGAGTGGAAAAATAGATAAAAGATCGTTACCAGAGCCCGATCTTTCGCTCAATGATAGCTACCAGCCCGCCAGTACGCCTGCCGAGCAGGCATTGTGCGCCATATGGCAAGAAGTACTCGAGCTTAATAAAGTTGGCATCGATGACGATTTTTTCAAAATTGGCGGGGAATCTATCTCGGCGATTCGCGTCTCTCATCGCATGAGCCGACAGCTTGGCACCCCAGTCTCTGTGGCAAAAATCTTTCGCTATCGTACTATCCGCTCGCTACTCAAAAATATTTCTTTGGAAGATGAATCAACATCTTACGGTGAACTATAATGGCTACTGCTTACGACACTCTCATTGAAGCAAACAAGCAAGGTATGATGCTTTGGGTTGAAAATGGCGCGCTTAAATATAAAGCAAGCCATCCCAAAAAAACGGCAAAACTGTTACCCTTGCTGGTGGCATTAAAGCCAGAAATCATCGCGTTATTAACATACAACAAAGTGCACAGTGAAGACTGTCCGCAGCCTTTTATCTATCAAACAATCCAAGCCCACCCTCCTTTGTCTTTTGCACAAGAGCGGTTATGGTTCATTGAGCAATATGAACAAGGCACTCACGCCTATCACGTGCCAAGAGTCTACCAGCTGCGCCCAGGTGCAAGTATCGAAGGCATCGAGTTTGCGCTAAACACCATTGTGTCGCGACATGAAATATTACGTACCACTTTAAATAAATATGAAGATCGCGATGAGCAACGCGTTCATCAGCAGCCGCTTAATCTCGACAGCTTAGCAGTGGCATCGCATGATCAATGCTTAATCGCTATTAAGCGTGCTATCCACATCCCTTTTGATTTATCAACGCACTACCCTATCCGAGCCACGCTATACCACATTGAGCCACAGCTCAGCTCTGACGCCAAAGGCGCAGCGACCGACACCGCCAATCGTGACGCCACCACATTACTGCTGATTAATATGCATCATATTGCGACAGATGGTTGGAGTATGGATTGCTTTCAGCGGGAGTTTACACTCAGTTACGCGGCTTTTATCCATGGGCACACTTATCCGACAACACTGCCTGCGCTTTCAGTGCAATATAAAGATTACGCCGCGTGGCAGCGAGCGTATTTTCACGCAGAAACACTGCAACCACAACTCGATTTTTGGATAGATAAACTGCAAGGGTTCCAAACACTTCATTTGCAATACGACAGCAGTCGGCCTGCTAAGTTGACTTACGACGGTCAACGCGAATATTTTACCCTCGAGCGCAGTACTAGCGCAGCGCTGCAGGCTCTGAGCAAAACACAAGGCACCACATTACACGTCATTTTACTGAGTGTATTTTCCATTGTGCTGAGTCGCTACAGCGGCCAAACCGATATCGTCACTGGGAGTCCCATTGCCAACAGGCACTTTTCACAATTAAAAGATAGCATTGGCTACTTTGCCAACACGCAGGTTAATCGTATTCACGTGCGCCCTGACAGCCCTTGTCAGCAGTTATTCTCGGAGGTGCATCAAGATCAAGCTGCTGCGCAGCAGCACCAAGACTTACCCTTTGAAAAACTGGTCGAGCAGTTAAATATTGACCGCGATCCCAGCCGTCATCCTATTTTTCAAGTCATGTTTGGCGTACAAAGCTTTGGCCATGCCTCGTTAAAAAACGGCACTCTCGCGCCCGATCTCGATGATCCTTTGCAGCCACGTGAGGACATTAACCAACTCAATGATATCGTCCCTTTTGATTTATCCTTGTTCATTGATTGCAATGACGCATGTTTTCAGGCGACTATCGCCTATAAAACCGCATTGTTTAGCCCACAGACGATTAAGCAATTTATCCGGCACTACCGTTATGTGCTCAAACAAGTGTTAGATAACCCAGCGCAACCGATAGCCAATCTATCACTGCTCACGCCCTGTGAAGCTAAGGCGCTGATAAAAAAAGGACAGTCAACCACAAACAGCGTTGCCTGTGACGTCAATATCGCCCAAGCTTTTTTAGCGCAAGTTAAACGTACGCCGCATAAAACGGCGCTGTGTTGGCAAGATCAGCACTTTAGTTTTCAGTGGTTAAATCAAAAAGCGGATCAGTTGGCAGGGTATATACAATCACAACGCCCTGATGTGTTTAATCCAACGCTCCTCGCAACGCAGCCGGTGTACATTGGTTTGCTGCTGGAAAAAGGGCCAGAGTTGATCATCGCGATGATTGCCACATTAAAGTGTGGCGCTGCCTATGTGCCGATGGATCCAGCTTTGCCCCAATCGCGGCTAGCGCATATGATCACAGATTCTGATCCCTGCTTGATTTTATCGCAGCACACAACGGTTTACGCCAGCGATCACCGCGATGCTCAGCTTATCGATAAATACCAAAGCCTTGCCAATCAACTCAGCCTCATTGATTTAACCGAACCTTTGTATCAACGCTCAGTCACGCCATTGTGTGCTCCAGTGGAGTGCCATGTTACGGCCTGCGTGATCTACACCTCAGGCACAACCGGTAAACCTAAAGGGGTGCTTATTGATCATCACAATATTGCCAGCTTGATTTTTAGCGACTTCTTCACTCCCACACCGAGCGATACCTTCCTTTTTTTGTCTTCTGCCGTGTTTGACGCCGCCACTTTTGAGATCTGGACGCCTCTGCTGCATGGTGGACAATTGGTGATCCCAACTCATACTCCGTCGCTGTTAGCCTCGCCAGAAGCGCTTGCTACGTTGCTCAAACAACACTGCGTGAACATATTGTGGTTAACCAAAACTTTGTTTGAACACCTGTACGCCATTAAAGCGGATCTTTTCCAATCGCTTGAGTATCTGATTGTGGGCGGGGAAGCGCTCGATAAGGCGATGATTAATCGTTTAATCAGCTCAGCCGATAAGCCTACACATTTACTCAATGGTTATGGCCCAACTGAAAGCACCACATTTACTTGTGTGCACCTTATTGAAGAGACGATCAGCAGCGCTCATGTCCCTATTGGCCGGCCAATTGCAGGCAGACATTGCTATCTGTTAGATCATCAAGCTCAGCCAGTGCCAGTGGGGATCGTCGGCGAATTATATATTGGCGGGACAGGCTTATCTCAAGGCTACCTCAACCAACCTCAGCTAACAAAGTCGGTATTTTCGCGGCATCATTTGGCGGGACAAACTGTAGCAGAAGTGCTCTATAAAACCGGGGATCTCGCCTGCTGGCGACACGATGGCACCCTTGAATACATCGGCCGTAATGACAGGCAAATTAAGCTGCGCGGTTATCGCATTGAGCTCAGTGAAATCGAGCAGCAATTACACACATTTCCCGCCATTAACCAAGTGTCAGTTTTGTTGAACAAAAAAGTGATCGACCACATAGAAGACAATGAACTCGTTGCATATTACACCAGTGACATGCCATTGAGTGATGCCGATCTTAACCTGTATCTTTGTGCACGCTTGCCTGATTACATGATCCCCAGTGCATTTATTGCGCTTGAGCATTTCCCACTCACAGGTAATGGAAAACTCGACCTTCATGCGTTACCTAAGCGAGTATTGACTCAATACCATGACGACCCAGCGCCCCATAGTCCATTAGCGCAAGCGGTAAGCCAAGTCTACGCCAAAGTATTAGGTTGCGATCTCGATCAAATCCACTTTAACGCTAACTTTTTTGCTATTGGTGGCAATTCTCTATTGAGTATTCAGCTGAAGCACAAACTTAACCAAATAACTGAATTTAAAGATTTATCCATTGCTGATCTGTTTAAATTTAATACCGTGAATAAATTAGTTAGCAGTGTCTCCAGCGCCCAAGGCAGCGAGATCTATAAGCAACAACGGCCGCTCAATAATGACGACCATCACATTGCCATTATTGGCATGTCTTGTCGTTTCAGTGGCGCCGATGATCTGCAGGCTTTATGGACGTTACTCGATACGCAAACCGAAGGGATCCACTTTCTGAGCCCAGAGGAGTTCAATGAGCTTGGCGGCGATCGTGCCAAGCTCGCCGATGATAATTACATTGCCATTGCAACTCACTTACGTGGCACTCAAACCTTCGATCCTCACTTTTGGAATATGTCACCCAATGAGGCTAAATTACTCGATCCGCAGATCCGCAAGTTTATGGAGCATTGCTGGGCAACTTTAGAGTCGGCAGGTTACATCACTGAACGTCAATCACGCCAAATAGGGGTATTTGCCGGCAATGGCACGGATCATTATTTTCAACGCAATATCATTCCTAAAACCGATACTGGTGAAATTGATCTATGGGAAGCTTCTGTTGCTAATCGTAAAGACGCGCTGACCACAAAAACGGCTTATTTTTTAGGCCTCACCGGCCCCGCTGTCGCGATTAATACCGCCTGCTCTACTGGGCTGGTGTCGATTGCCGAAGCGTGTCGTCATCTGCAACTGGGGACGTGCGACATGGCTTTAGCTGGCGGCGTATCGCTGTCGATGCCTGACGATCTGGGCTACCACTATTTTCCAGGTATGATCATGGCCCGTGATGGTCATTGTCGCCCTTTTGATCAAGATGCCTCAGGCACGGTGCCAAGTTCAGGCGTGGCCGTGGTATTACTAAAACCGCTGGCGGCCGCGATACAAGACAGCGATGAGATCCTTGGGGTGATAAGCGGCTACGCCACCAATAATGATGGCGATAGAAAAACCAGTTATACCGCCCCTTCTTTGGTGGGCCAAAGTGAATGTGTGATCAATGCCCATGCTATGGCTAACGTTACCGTTACCGATCTTGACTATATCGAATGCCATGGCACTGCCACTCGGATCGGTGATCCTATTGAAGTACAAGCTCTCAAAGAAGCATCAGTCCATCAAGCCTGTACGCCTCAGCCCAATCACACCACTTTTTTAGGTGGCATTAAAGCCAATATTGGCCATACCGATGCCGCGTCCGGAGTGGCCGGGTTAATTAAAGTGCTGCAAATGCTTCAGCATCAGCGTATTGTTGGGCAAACCAATTACCGCCATGCCAATGACGAATTAAACTTAGCCTCAACCCCGTTTACTATCGAGCCTGAAAACAGTCCATGGCCTGTTAACGCACATCGCCCTCGGCAAGCGGCGATCAGTTCATTTGGGATCGGTGGAACCAATGCCCATGTTGTGGTGAAAGAATTTATTCCCGCCGCAGTAAAAGCACTTAATCAGCCACAATCGCAACGTATTATCTTGCTCTCAGCCAAGTCAACCACCGCCTTAGCAGACTATAAAACGGCTTTATTGCGTTATGTAGCGCAACATCAATCGCGCCCAGATCTCATCCATCATTTGGCATTTACCTTACAGCACAAGCGTGAGCATCATGCATGTCGCAGTGCTTACGTTGTTGATAGCTGCGATAGCTTGCTTAGGGCCATCAAAGAGCAACCTCGAGTCAGTCAATGCCAACTGGGTTCACGATCTCATCGAGTGTTTATGTTCCCGGGGCAAGGTAGCCAATATCTCGATATGGGCAAAAACCTGTACGATAATCAAGCTGATTTTGCCGAAATTGTTGATCAATGCATTGCCATCGCCAATCCTCATCTCTCTTATGATCTGCGCCACATTATGTTTAGCCACCCAGATCATCAGCCCGATGAGATCAATCATACCCAGTGGACACAAATAAGCCTGTTTGTTATCCAGTATTCACTCGCAATGTATTTACAACAGATGCACATCACGGCCGATGCTTATATTGGTCACAGTATTGGCGAATATGTCGCTGCCACGTTAGCAGGCATTTTTACGCTCAACGACGCCATTAAAGTGGTCATTGCCCGAGGTCAATTAATGCAAGCCATGCCGCCGGGAAAAATGCTTGCAGTACACGCGAGGTTAGCGGAAATCGAGCCTACAATAGCGGCGCATCAATGTGAAGTGGCTGTCATCAATAGCGCTGACGACTGCGTGCTCTCAGGATCGGAGGCTAACGTTCTGAAACTGCAAGCGCATTTTCATGCCGCAGACATACCGGCGGTGTACCTAACCACCTCTCATGCCTACCACAGTGAAATGATGGCACAAGCGGCAATGCAATTTGCCCGCGTGCTCGCCCCGGTTAAGCTCAGCGCACCTTGCCGCCCTTTTGTCACGAATTTAACCGGAAAAATGGCCAGCTCAAATGTGCAGACGGCGCAATACTGGTGCGATCAGCTTAGGCACACGGTGCGCTTTGCTGATTGCATTGACAGTATTAGCCAGTATTTTGATCGCCAAGTGACTTTTATTGAAATTGGTACTGGACAAGCGTTAACCTCATTTGTAAACAAATTGGCCTCCTCGGGCCAACATCGACACATTCATGCCTTTAACACCTTACCATCTTACAAAGAAAACCAAATACACCCAGTAACTTACAAAGCCGATTTATGGGCCATTTTATGGATGCACGATCAGTGCCTCGCAGCAAATATGGCAACCGAACTTGACGCCACAATACAACCACAGAGCGCGCATAATCTCAGTGACTGTCCAACGTATCAGTTTGAGCAGCAACAGTGCTGGATTGCTCCTTCAACCAAACCGGCAGTCAATCAACTGGCATTATTAGATAAATCTCAGTGGTATAGCGCGCCGCAGTGGCGCACCTGCGCGCCGTTACATCAACGTCAATGCCAACCATTATTCCAAAATGCCTTAATTTTCATCCGCTCAGCACAACCGCGTGAGGCTTACGCGGCATTAACCGCCGAATGTACGTTCGTGTGTGTTGATCTCAACCAAGCTGATTATGCTGTGGTTGATGGCGTGATTTATCTTAATCCGGCCAACGAGCACCATTTTATACAACTGCAAACGCAACTCAGCCAAGGTTTATATGGTGAGCATGAAACGATTATTCATGCCGCTTCCGTTGATAATAGCCACGCCATTGAGCCGGCGTTGCATTACAGTTTTTACAGCTTGTTTCTCACTCGCCTTTATTTGCTCAATGCGCCGCAATTGCGTCATTTATTGATCTTGACCAATCACATCACGCAGATCAGCGCAAGCGATCCTATTAATGCTCATAATGCGACCTTAGTGGGAGCAATACGTAATATTAGACATGAGTTTGGGCAGCTTAATTGTGGGATCCTCGATGTAGGCGACATTAATGCTCACACTTCAAGCCACATTTTGCAAAGCGTGCAATACCCAGATTATTATCGTACTCACAATGTATACGCCATTAAATATGGCAAGCTTTGGCAAGAGCACTATGCCCAAATTGAGCCAGATTATTGGCAAAGCCAAGCGATGATTGCTGACGATGACACCTTGTTGATCACAGGTGGAATGGGAGATGTTGCGCTCAATATTGCGCTGGCGATATCGGCGCACCATCGCGTTAATTTTGTGTTACTGAGCCGGCATGATATCACGGCTGATCACGCGCCCTCTGAGCCCACAAAACAGAAATTAGCCCTTATCGACAGCATCATTGCGAGCGGCTGCACTGTCATTACGCATGCGGTGGATCTGGGCGATCCTAACCAGTGCAATGCCGCTTTATGGCAGCACATTATACCAACACATACCATAACGGGGATCATTCACACTGCGGGGATCTCGCCGCTGTCTCCTGAGCAATACCAACTTGAGAACGTCAAAAAAGCCTTTGCAGGTAAAGTGTACGGCTTGCATCATCTGCTCAACAGCTTGACACTCAGCGAGGTTAAATTTCTAGCAAGCACTTCATCACTGGCCAGTATTATGGGCGATGTTAACCGCATAGAATACTGCGCGGCAAACAGTTATCTTGATTATTTAGCCATGGATAAGGCCCGCTTTAATCGCACCGCTGTAATATCGATTAACTGGCCAGGTTGGTCTGATCTCACGGTGACAGAGCAGCGCAATAATGACACAAAAAGGACACAAGAGCAGCCACATACGCCTGATAAACTGCGCTCATTAATGTCATTAAATACGGTCAGATATCAAGAAGGTGCCGCCATTTTCTATCGCCTGATCCAGCAGCAACATGCACAGGTTGTCGTATCAAAACTAGCCGTAGATCAACTAGAAGCAGCACTCTTTACATCGCCCAATGACATTGACGCCCTCTCAAGCCAACATGTGCACATTATCGAGCCGGAATATAGCGAACAAGAAGCCCAAGTGGCCCAGTTATATGCCGATGTCCTCGGCGTTGAGCAATTGTCTTTAACGGACGATTTTTTCAGGATCGGCGGCAATTCTATTCTCGCCATCCAATTGTCTCATCAATTAAGCCAAGCATTGCAGCGGGAGCTGACGGTTGCGGATATTTTCAAATATCGCACCATAAAAGGGCTGCTCAGCGCCGCCCCCAAAGTTGAGCAAATTGTGATCCCAACCACTGCTGACACCTCGGTTTGCTTATCATTTGCGCAGCAACGTTTGTGGTTTATAGAGCAATATGAGCAAGGCACAAACGCCTACCATATTCCGATGTTGTACCAACTTAAGCCCGGCACCAATGTCGCAGCACTGAAGCAAGCATTGCAACAGGTAGTCGTGCGTCATCATGTATTAAGAAGCGTGATCAAGCAGGAGGACAATGCCGAATTGGCCGTGCAAACCGTGCAAGATAAACCATTACACATTGGCTGCGTGACCACTAAAAATGGCGACAGCTTGCAAGCAATTATACGTCAAGATAAAGCCCTTCCCTTTGATTTATCGAACGATTACCCAATCCGAGTCGTCTTATACACTCTTGAAGATGGCACTGACTCAGTCTTACTGATTAACATGCACCATATTGCAACCGATGGTTGGAGCATGGATATTTTTCATCGCGATCTTAGCGCGTTATACCACGCGCAATGTTTACAACAACCCGCTTCTTTGCCGGCATTATCTATCCAGTATAAGGATTATGCCCAGTGGCAGCGGCGCTATTTACACGCCGACGTGTTGCAACAACAGCGTGATTATTGGCTCAGTAAACTCGCCAACTTCAGCCCGTTGGCGTTGCCCACAGATCGCCCGCGTCCGGCGCATGTTGACTATCACGGCGGCCAGCACACAGTAAACTTAAGCGATGAGCTGAGCCTGCGAGTCAAAGCATTGGCCAATGCGCAGCAAACAACATTGCACACCGTTTTATTGGCAGCGTTTTCAGTGCTGCTTAGCAAGCTGTCCAATCAATCTGATGTGATCACCGGCTCGCCGATTGCCAACCGACATTATCCACAACTGACGGATCTGATTGGGTTATTTATCAACACGCAAGTCAATCGGCTACAGGTGCAGCCTCAGTTAAACTTCAAGCAACTGATCCAACTCACCCACCAAGATCAAATCGCAGGACAGCAATATCAAGATCTGCCTTTTGAAAAGTTAGTGGAAGAGCTCAAGATCTGCCGAGATCTAAGTCGTCACCCTATTTTTCAAGTGATGTTCGCGGTGCAAAGCTTCGGCCTTAGCCATGATCTAAATAACCCGTTAAGCAGTGACTTAAGCAATGACTTAAGCCACGCTCACCCTGACCGCCAGCATGATATCGACACTCCTCTAAAGCCCTATGACATGCCATCTCAGGCGCAAGATATTGCGCGCTTTGATCTCGCTCTGTTTGTTAATGACAGCCACGCAGCGCTTCAAACTCACTGGTCATACAAAAGCAGTTTGTTTAACGCAAACACCATCGCCAGTTATGCTCAATACTTTACTCAGCTGCTCGACAGCCTACTACAGTCTCCCAGCGCGCCATTAAGCACACACTCTTTATTGAGCCAAGATCAGCGCCGCGCCATACTTGACGTCCAGCAAAGCCAATTTGACTATCCAAATCAATCCACTGTCTGCGATTTATTCGAGCAGCAAGTTGCGCGCTCGCCAGATAATATTGCCCTTGTGTATCAACAACAGACACTCAGTTACCGTGCATTAAATGCCCATGCTAACGCGCTAGCTAACACGTTGCGACGGCGTTACAAAGCGCATGTCGGAGCTGAACTTGAGCCCAGCACGTTGATCCCATTATGCGTTGAGCGTTCACTCGAAATGGTCATCTGTATTCTTGCAATCTTTAAAGCAGGCGGCGCTTACGTGCCCATTGACCCTCACTATCCTAAAGCGCGCATTGCATACATCCTAGATGATATCGATGCCCCGCTCGTATTGACTCAACATCATTTACTTCTCGAAGAGGATAAAAGCTATCACAATAACCCAACGCCTCGCTATTGCGCTCGACTAGCGATCATCGCTGATCTTAATCAGCCTTTATATCGCGAGCCAACTCAACAGGTGAAGCTACCCTCTCTTGCTGCGACGGATCTGGCCTACGTGATCTACACATCTGGCACCACAGGAAATCCCAAAGGCGTGATGGTGACTCAGCAATCATTGATCTATTACACCACTTTATTTATCCACAACATTAACATTCCAAAAATCAATGCGGCTTTTTTATTAAACTACTGTTTTGATGCTTCACTGCCGACCCTTTTTTCAGGCTTATTAACATCAGGGCAGACCACCATTCTCGATAGCCTGAGCCAGCACACCTCGCGCGCCTTTGTGGCCGCATTACAAACGCATAATATCAACACCTTGCGCCTTACGCCTTCTATGCTAATGTCATGCAAAGATGAGCTGATGCAGTTGTCTCAACCTTTAAGCTTAGTGCTCGGTGGTGAGCCGATAAATTACGACGCCGTCAACGCCTTACGGGCCAATAACAACATACAATTGTTCAACCAATATGGGCCAACAGAATGCACTGTAGGCAGTACTATTAAGCCCATTACTGACGACATACAACAACAAAATATTGGTCAACCTTACCCCGGTAAGCGCCTTTATATTTTAGATCCCTCACAACAACTGTGTGCAATAGGCCAAGTCGGTGAGCTGTATATCGGCGGTGAAGGCCTTGCCCTGGGTTACTTCAACCGCGCGGCGTTAAATCAACAATGCTTTATTGATAACCCCTTTATGAGCGAGGCAGATCAACAACAAGGCTTTACCCGTTTATACAAAACAGGTGATCTTGGCCGCTGGCAATGCAATGGTGACATTGAGTATCTCGGCCGTCAGGATGATCAAATAAAACTGCGAGGTTACCGCATAGAATTAGGCGAAATTGAAAGCCAGCTTTCAACCCTTGATGGCATTGAGCAAGCTTGCGTTAATGTGTACCAAGCGCGTCCCAACAGCCCACGTTATTTAGTGGCTTATTATCAACTCCACCACCAGAGCGCCCTCACTGACGCGCGAATTGTTGAGTTACTCGCTGCTAAATTGCCCGAATATATGTTGCCAAAACAGTTTATTGAGTTGGACAGTTTTGCGTTGACCGCCAATGGTAAACTGGACAAACAAGCCCTACCAGCGCCCAGCGCACCACAAAGCGATCACTATGTGGCTCCCCGTACTAATGCGCAGCAACAGATCTGCGCGATCTGGCAAGAACTGCTCGACATTAATCAGGTGGGGATCACCGACGATTTTTTCCGTATTGGCGGCGATTCTATCCTCTCAATACAAGTGGCCAATCGGATCCGCCAAATCGGACTAAATTGCCAAGTTAAACATGTATTTGAACACAGAACAGTAGAGCAACTGTGCCAATATTTACACCATATTGACAGCACGATAACGATAGAATCTGAGCAAGGACGATTAACCGGAGAGTTTGGCTTACTGCCTATCCAGCAATGGTTTGTAGAGCAAATTAATCACCACAATGTGAAAAATAAAAACCATTGGAATCAGGCGTTTTTGATCAAAGTGCCGCCACTGGAACAAGAGGTCATCAGAGCGGTGATCACGCAGTTAATTGACTACCACGATATCCTTCGTGTGAGTTATACTCAGCAGCGCGGTCAGTGGCGACAGCATTACCAGGCGAGCCTCGATACCCCAAAACTGAACGTGTTAGATGTCAGTCAACATAGCACTCAAACCTGCAACGCCACCCTCACTGACTGGCAGAGTCAATTTGATCTGCATAACGCGCCGTTATTCCAATTTGGCTACCTGCACGGTTATCAAGACAACAGCGCAAGAATATTTGTCTGCCTCCACCACATGCTCGTCGACACGGTAAGCTGGCGGATCATTATCGCGCACTTCAACACTCTCTACCACGGCGGTCAACTGGAGCCCAAAGGCACAAGTTATCGGCAATGGAGCCAAGCGCTAGCTAATTATCCAGCCCAGCACCCTCAAGAGGCTGCATTTTGGCAAGCCCAAATCGTTGACTTGCCAAACTATCGCCAGCTATTTAATGTAAGCCACACAGCCAACACCCATGAAACACACCTCGCGTTAAGTCCAACACTTACAGCCGCATTATTACGCACGGCAAACCGACGCTACCACACACAGATCAACGATCTCCTATTAACAGCCTTGGCTTATACATTGATGGAAGTGACCCATTGTGATCTGCACGGGGTAACGCTTGAAGGCCATGGCAGAGAGCAGATCAGTGATAATATCGATCACAGCCATACACTGGGCTGGTTCACCAGTAAGTTTCCCGTAAGGCTACAGCTTGGCAGTAATATTGAACGCAGTATCACAGAAATTAAACACCAATTACGGCAGATCCCTAACAAAGGGATCGGCTTTGGAACCATCGCCTGCCAACAACAGTCATCATTTAATTTCAATAACTTACCAGAGGTAAGCATTAACTACTTGGGTCAATTTGAACAAGACGAACATGATTGGCATCGTATAGATGAATACTGCGGTGAAACAATTTCATCTCAAGACAATATTTTAAATATCATTAATATCAATGGAATGATCTCTAATGGTCAATTACGCTTTGGGATCCACAGTAAGCTTGACAAGCAACAAGCAAAAAAATTCACCGACATATTTCATACCATGTTAACGCGGATCATTTTACATTGTTGTGATACAAAACAACCCACCATGATCTATCAGCCTCAGGATTTTAAGCAATTTATTCCCTTTGAAACGATCAACAATGACAGCAACAAACACACTATTTTCATGCTTCCTCCTGGCGGTGGCGGCGCTGAATCGTTTTACAACAATCTCGTGCCGCAAATGGGTGATCATAAAGTGGTGTTGTTTAACAACTATTACGATTTTCTGAATCGGGAAAAAGGCGCTGAGGCCACAGATCAACTGACTTTTGAGCAGCTTGCACTCTTTTACATTGACGACATTAAACAGCAGCAACCCAAAGGGCCATATACTTTAGCAGGTTGGAGTTTTGGTGGGCTGCTCGCGTTTGAAATAAGCAGGCAATTAATCGCCCACGGTGATGAAGTTAATCACTTGGTGTTAATCGACGCCTACTTTAACTATCAAAAAGCTTGGGAGCATTCAAACTTTACAGATCGTGCTCAATTTGAGCATAACATTAACTACCAATATCAACCTGATCCACTCACGTTGCCTAATACCGGCAAGCGGCCAATGACCATCACTTTATTTAAAGCAACACAGATCACCGACAGCACGCTAGACAGCGCTTTGCACCGCCAACACGCCGTCCGCTATCCTATAAAAGATAACGCAAAAGGCGATACAAAAGACGATGAAAAAAACTATGTCGACAACTACCGCAGCCTACACCGTTATTACGTCAGCAAAGTGGCAGACAATCACCTTAAACAGTATATTAACCAAAACGATATCGATAATATAAATGTGAATATCATCCCAATGAATGCCTCACATAATAATTGGATCGTTCAGCCAGAGGTAGTCAATAAAATTGCTCATTGCATTACAACGCAAAACGAAAACTCACTCAGTGCGCCTACTGACCCCAATGGTGAATAAATTCATCTTGGCAAACTAGCGCTAAACAACAGATGCAGAACACTTTATTTGATAGCCTTAACGCTCTGCATCAAAATGTGTTTAGCGCTTAACCCTTTAGTGCCACTGTTCGCACGTGAGCCAAGCACACGCCGATCACACTAAACACCGAACAGTGAGCTTAATCTAAGTTATTCATAGCTAAAATGAATTTGGCTTGTCCTGCCAGTAAGCCCCCTTTAAAATCAAACTGACCCACCATCAAATAAATTGATAGCTCCCTATAAAGGCGTTTCGAGTAAGGAAACAAACGGCACAATGAAGTACTCCCTTAAACAAATTATGGTGTTCGACGCTGTTGCCAGTTTAGGCAGTGTCAGTGCCGCTGCCAGAAAACTATCAATGACCCAATCCGCAGTCAGTATGTCTTTGGCGCAATTAGAGAATTTACTCGGACGTCCGCTTTTTATTCGTCAAGGAAACCGCTTAGCACTAAGCCATTGGGGTAACTGGCTTAGGCCAAAGGCAAGACGGCTGTTACAAGATGCGCAACAAATTGAATTGGGACTTCATCAACAACACCTTATAAGTGGCCAATTTAGAATAGGCTCTAGCCAAACAGCAGCTGAACATTTGCTGCCGCAGCTTATCAGCAACATTGATAACGACTTTCCAGAGCTGCGCATTAGCTTAATGGTCGAAAACACTGAACATGTAATTGAGGGTTTGCTCAATTATGAGTACGATTTAGGCATTATTGAGGGACGCAACGACGACAGCCGTTTACATCAAGAACAATGGCTTGATGATCATCTTGTTGTAGTCTCATCTCCTCATCATCCTTACGCTAACTCAAAATCGACAAGTTTAGCCCAGTTAGAACAAGCAAAATGGGTGCTCAGAGAACAAGGAGCTGGCACCAGACGCATTTTTGAAGGTGCCATTCACGGGATCATTGAAAAGCTGCATGTGTGGAAAGAGTATGAATACGTGTCTTTGCTTAAGGCCCTTGTTAAGCATGGTCCTTACTTAAGCAGTTTGCCCTATTTAGATGTCGAGAAAGAGGTCGCAAACGGTGAATTAGTGGTGTTGTCAACACCTGAGCTCAACATGCAACGCCACCTTTCATTTGTCTGGCGCGCTGATGCTGGAGAGGATCCACTGCGAGAGTGTGTGATTACAGAAGCCAGACGTTTAAGTCGAAACAGAGTTGCACTAACAGATAAGCCAACATAGCACAAAGAGGAGCGCCCTCCTCTTTGTTTTTTAAGGTTAACTCACTGAATTTAGCACTGGTGGAGCTCACAAACTTTGTGCGCGATCTCTTGGCGTGTAATAACGCCACACAATACCCCGTCTTCTATCACAGGAAATACACTCGGTTGACTTGCTTTTGCAGCTCTTAAGCGCTCTTCATAGCTGTAAAATGCTGAACCCATCAGCATTCCCATGTCATTAACCGGAAATAATGCCTCTTTATCAACAACCATAAGCGCGAGCAGATCAGCAACTCTATCTGATGGTGATACCGTCAATACTTGAGTTTGCATCAAATCAGCGACTTTAGCACTTGTGTCTTGGGCAAACTCTTGTGACCATAAGCTGCGTAAAAGATCTTGCTCCGAGATAAAACCGAGTAGCTGTTGTTGCTTGTTAATCACAGGTGCACTGCGACGAGCACTGTCGCTAAGAAGCTGTAATGCGGCGTATATCGTCATGTCGGCGTTGAGTGTCAATGGCGTGGTATTCATCAAATCGCGAACACTTAGTGTTTGTATTGTTTTAGGCATGTTGCTTACTCCAGAAGATAGGTGAGCACTTTTAAGGCTTTGCGTCAGTGAAGGTTCAGCAAAGGCGTGTTCTACAAAAGAGGGATGGTTATTTTTTTCAAAGGCTGACAATGCAATAACATCAGCCAGCACAGCGTGTTTATTTTGTGGCGTTAAATGCAAACATTCACTGCAATTGGCTTGCTCAATGAGCCAGTAACCTAAGCCAACAAACAATCCACCGCCGACAATATTGCCGAGTGTCACGGGTATTAAATTATTGATAATAAAATTCATAACGGTTAAATCGCTAAATTGGCCTTGAGTGACATTTAGCGCCGCAAACCAAACAGGATCTGACATATTGACGATGACGATGCCTAAAGGCACCATAAATAAATTGGCGATACTGTGCTCAAAACCACTGCTCACAAACATCGCCACAGGTAACATAAGTAATATTGCTTTTGTTAACGCCTCTTTACTGGAAAACGTCATCCAAACACCTAGGCATACCAACACATTACAGAGCACGCCCAATACAAACGCTTGCCACCAACTGTGATGCAACTTGTGCTCGGCAATGCTCAATGCATTAAGTCCCCATTGCCCCTCATTTAAGTTGTGCATCCCGGCAACCATTATCAATAACAGCATTAGCATTGCGCCAATGAAGTTACCAACATACACGCGCCCCCAGCATTTTAATAAAGACTGAGCTGAAACGTGTTTTTGTGCCCAAGCGACGCTGCTTAACACGGTACTGGTAAAAAGCTCACCGCCACAGATCACAACTAACATTAACCCAAGACTAAACGCCAAACCTCCAGCAAACCTCATCACTCCCCAAGATCCATGGCTACCTGTTGTCACCGTGATATAAAACACAAAGGCTAAAGCAATAAATGCACCCGCAAATATCGCCAATCCAAAAGACTGCCATTGGGCCTTTAGCACTTTATCAGCCCCATAGCGCGCAGCTTGTTGGTACATACTCGGTGTTAGCCCGCTTTCTTTCGAAAAAAGAGGGACTCGTGAGCGAATCACCGGTTTGGGTTTTGCTCGATTACTCCCCGACATGCCCCCTCCTTCTTGCCACATCATCTGTGATTACACTTTTACTCATCTCATACTCCCGTTATTTAAAAACAAAGGTTTGCTCTAAGCTCAAATTACCTGAAGCAATGAAATAAGAAAATTTGATAATAATGATACGCTCAATCAATATTCCTGATAAAAAAGTCAGGAATAAGTCATTGGCATAAAAGGAAAGTCAGCTGCAAATTTTACCGACAGAACTGACCCGTTTTTTGAATAGTGTCAACTACCTTGAAACACCGGCGGTTGCTGGGGCTGTATTTTCGTCGTTCGAAAAAGCCATCAAAACCCAAGCTATAAGATCTTGCCCCTGCTGCCAATGATATTTATGGGCGTGCATGCGCGATTGACAAGCTCTATTAAGCAAAAACCAACAACACCTAACACCACGATTTAAGCGAAAGGGTTAGAAAGTAAACAGTAAGAACGTGAGAGAAAAGTATAAGGAGCTACTAAAAAATTGATATGGCTAGGTAAAAAATCAGCTGACAATACTAAGGGATAGGTGCGGCTAGTAAAGAATGTGACTGCTCAGCACACATCGACAAAGCGTAAACTCTTACGCCGATATTGACACTATAAAGGTATCACTTGCTACAAACCCGGGCTTGTTCAACACTTGGGATAAGGACGCGGCTACGCGCGGCCTATCCATATTTGTTATGTTTTGATTACACAAGGAAATCATCCACAACGTCCATATTAGAGTTCAAGACCAGAATGTAACCCGCAAGTGTTTCTTTGTCATTATCTTCATCTAAGGCATAAATATGTAATTTCACCTCAAAATGAAACTCCGTAGATTCATCAAAATAGATTAAGTCTTGCTCTGTATTGTTTTTAGTATATTGAATTTTAGTTAATGATGTTTTTAATTCATCTAGCTTAAAATTATTAAAGAACCCAACAAACTCTGCTACGTCATCTTCCATAAGATTGCGCGCAGAGCTCATAAATGAGTCCGTAGCTTGTTTATATAAAGCAATCTCATCTATATCTATAGGTAGAAACTTAATCAAAATGACACCTTAGAAACATAACGCCGCATTAAGCGGACTAAAATTGTTGGTTATAATGTGAAGCGAAGCGGAACCTAACCAACTGTTTTAGTTCCGCTTAAATTCCTTGTTAGCCATTAATATCAGTGGACACCAATTTAAAAAAACGCTCTAAAGAGTCATTATCAGAATTGAAAATTGCAATATTAATTCCTGACTCATTTTTTACGCTTGGATACCTTAAGCCTAATACGCTTGTCTGCTCTGGCGTTTTAAAGCGATGTCTAAAATACTCGGATATTATTTGAGTTGGGACGTATTCAACATGCTCCCTGCCGTCTTTTGAAACAGGTAAAGTTAATTCTTTAACAAGAGAATGTAAGAACGATAAATTTTGTCTTGTTTCATATGCTCCCTCGGAAAAAACACTTGGTATTGTAGGCAAATTTACAAAATCAATAACAGTTATTTCAGTAAGTGTTTCAAATTTTGCAATCGTCCACTTTTTAGCTTTATCTACAACTTCTTTTTCTGCTGTTAGCTGATCATACGCCACATAAAAATATGATATTCCTGCTGGGTTCATTCTCCCCGCACTAGCAAAGCCTTTAGGGGGTACTCCAACCTCTGAAAATGTTGTAAATTTAGCATCTTCTGAATTAACCCTGACTCTATAAAATTCCGTACCTGCAGGAATAGTTTTAACTAAACTTTCAGAATTACATAGTGCGCCTAAGGCATCTATCATATTAGAAACAGGTATATAATCAGGCCTGCCCGATGAATATTTATCTTCTGGTTCGCTTAAAAATAAATATCTAGTTTTATGTAGCACTTGTTCTTTAAAAGCTGACCACCCATAAAATAATGCTGATGCAGGACTCTCAGTTGACCAATCATTATCAACATGTTCCACCAAATATAAACTTGGATCTGAGCTATCAATCAAGTCTTCGCAAAAACTCCCTGACCAACCAGGATCAAATTCACCAATGACTTCCCATATATTGTTCTCAGGCATAAGCCATTCTTTTTCAACCCATGGCATACCTACATCTTGTGCATCACCGTAATATTGGAAAATAGTTCCATATACACGTTCCATCACAATATCGTAAGATGCTGCAATCAGCTCATCACTATTACTTTCTTCATCTTCGTCATCATAATCTCCATCACAATATGAACACGACTTTGAAGATAAGTTACTTTTAACGAGGTCAATTAATGCATCATCTACAACACAATTGGCACATATGGTTTTATCTGAGCCTGATAATTGTGGTGATGAATACATATCAATCATTAAATCTGAATGGTAACCCAAGGTAGACTCCTAATTTCGGGTAATACGGATGAAAAGGATCATATAGCCAGCCATTGTTAATCAGTAACATAGCAACATTCATGTTGGCAGGCAATGCTGAGTCTTAGTTAAAGTTGGAACTTGAGAAGTGTTCGGTAGTAAAACGCTTATAAACGCTAAGTATTAAGTAAAAACACGATCATATAGCCAGCCATTGTTAATCCAAAAAGGCGCGCCGAACAACACGGCTACAACAGTGATGATAGGGCCTTCTTACCAAATAAAGAGCTCGATGCTAATTAACGTTCGTCTTGAGCGGGGCATGCCGACCTCCTTGTTAAATGCTCAAATCAAGCACAGCAGGAGGTCGCAATTGATGCCATTAACTATGGGTGGCTATGTAGCTTCTGCTATGTAGCTTCTTAGCATATTACATTACCACTTGAACTGTATGGTTTTTGAATTTTATCTCTTGAGTCGAAAACCCATGACTTTGTGCAAATACTCTAATTTTTTTCTTGTCGTCGTCACTACATTCAACACCAAAACAAACATATGCTAGTGCTTTACCAAAATTTAGCTTGAAAGGAGAATTACTATCATCTTGTACGTAGAAACGATATTCGTTTTCGTAAGACCAAACAGATTGCTTTTTAAAATAAAGGTCTTTAAAACGTGTATTAAGGAATTGTTTAGTATATTGGTTAACACCAAATTCAATAACTTTATCTAGTTCAAAGTAATAAGGCTCAAACCCTACATTTCTAGGAAATTTTTCATCAATATATTGAACTGAATTACTAAATTCTGTGTATTCGGTTGTTTGACTTTCAAACTCTTGTATTAATTTCGACTTATCAAACACTAAACAGCATCCAGTATGATTTTCACCATAAAAATGCCACATTGGTGAGTTAGCAAATCCACGTTTAATACAACCAAGATCAATATATCTATTTATTGGTGAAGTATGGTCGGTAAGAACGTCTTCAGTGAAACACGATATTTTTGAAATTCTCTTACTCTCTTTACTTATTGCACTACTTATTTCATCCCACTCTCTTACTGATATTTTATTTATTCCAGGAACGTATGTAAGCTCCCAATCAGAAAACTCCTTGGGGTCGTTTACATTGCTCATTGGGCTGAGCCATATTTGACCACTTTCAAGCATGCTCAGTGCTTTCTCAACACTAGTGTAATGATGTAATAGAGTTCCTTGCTCTGTATGTCCTATCGACAAACTCATACTCCTACTTATACTGCTAACGCCTCGTTCTGAGGCAACACGAGCCATTGTAGCCAGCCATTGTTAATCACTTAAAGTTTCGATTTCCAATCTACAACCCCTTGTTTATCCAAAGGGTATTTTTCATCTACTTCTTCATATAACACTTGCCCATCAATTTTTGTAACCTTAATGGCTGACCTCCATACTCCTTCAACTTTTCTTAACTTTAGAGTTTGGACAAATTGACCATTCCGTGCAGAAGATTGAATCGTGAAGTTTTTAATATGGTTAGAACCTAGCTTTGCATTACCTTCCAAGTGCGATGATGAAGCAGGAATCATGTCACTATCAAATATTTTGTCATCACCAAACATATTTTCTTTAGTTCTCGCTACCTTAGAGTCCCAGTCATAGACTCTCACTCTCAAATTAAAGAGAGGGTATTCTTCGCTAGAATTATGAACAGCAAGTAAACCAGAGTTAGTATTGTTATCTAGATCAATTATTTGTGTGATCGGATAACTGTCCCCACCAGTGGAATAATTTAGCAGTTCTCTATTTAGACCTGCAATTTCGTCACTTTTTTCTGCGAGTAGTGTTGTTTTATCCAATATCTCTGAATTTTTCAGAGCGATCTCATCACTCTTTAATTTTAATTCATCACTCTGGGTGAGTATGAGTGTGCTTTTTTCTTGGAGTGTATCATTCACTTTTGTTTGGGAGTTGGAAGCCCAAACAGCACCTAATGCACTTATTAGTGCTCCTAATAATATGACTCCATTTGGTCCCCATAGTGAATATAAAAATTGCAAAGTGTTTTTCCTTACTGCTGGATATTCTATTGATTCGATGTAGCTTATAACGCCAAGCTAAGCGGAAAAAGGAGCCATTGTAGCCTAAGAGCCATTGTAGC